>UQFU01000027.1 GCA_900540425.1 uncultured Alphaproteobacteria bacterium | reverse complement strand
CGGCTGGCCGCCCCTGCCCCGCTGCTGACAACCAACGGCAAAATGCCGAAGGTAAAGGCCAGAGAGGTCATGACGATCGGGCGGAAACGCAATCTGGCCGCAGAAACGGCCGCTTCATTGTAGCTTTTGCCGCTTTCGACTTCCATAACCGCAAATTCAACAATCAAAATTGCGTTTTTGGCGGCCAGACCAATCAAAGTGACCAAACCGACCTGGAAGTAAAGATCATTTTCCAGCCCGCGCATCCAAGTTGTCAGTAAGGCTCCCAAAACGGCAAACGGCACCGACAAAATTACCACAAACGGCAGCGACCATTTTTCATACTGGGCGGCCAAAATCAGGAAAATCATGATAATACCGAAAGCAAAGGCCTGCGTTGAAGCGCCGCCGGTTTGTTTTTCCTGATATGCGGAGCCGACCCAGGACAAGTCATAATCCGCACCCAAAACTTCATCCGCAACTTCTTCCATTGCGGCAATCGCCTGTCCCGAGCTGTACCCCGGCGCCGGGTCTCCGGTAATTTTAGCGGCCGGGAAAATATTAAAGCGGTTAATCAGTTCCGGACCGGTAATCCGTTTGACATTAATCAGCGTTGACAACGGAATCAGCTTGCCATCGTTGGATTTGGCATAAACATAACGCAAATCGTCGGGACTGCGGCGGAACTTGTCTTCCGACTGGACGGTAACGCGGAAGTTTCGTCCTTTGTAGGTAAAATCGTTTACATACAAGCTGCCGAAAGTTGCCTGCATGACCGAATAAATTTGGTTAATCGGCACATTCAGCGCTTTGGCTTTTTCGCGGTCGAGTTCGATATTGTACTGTGGCGTACTGACCGAAAACGTGGTCCGCACATTGGTCAGGGCCGGATTTTTGGCCGCCGCGTTCAGCAGTTCGTTGGTTTTGTCCATCAATTCGGTCGAGGTATGTCCGGCCTTGTTTTGGATATAGCCTTCAAACCCGCCGGTCATGCTCAATCCCATAATCGGCGGCATGCTGAAGGAATAGGCAATCCCTTCCGGCTGGCTCATGCCGATACCGGTCAGCGCCGAGGCAATCGAATCTGCCTGCAAAGCCGGCGTCTTGCGCTTATTCCAATCGTCCAGCACAATAAAACTAATTCCGGAATAGGTATTTTGACTCGACGACAGGATATCATAACCGGAAATGGTAATCACATCTTTGACTGCCGGATTTTCCTTCACCAAACCGGAAACCCTGTCCGTAAATTTCAGCGTCCGCTGCAACGACGATGCCGGCGGCATGCTGTAAGCCATCAGCAGGCTGCCCTGGTCTTCCATTGGGACCAAGCCGCCCGGAACGACCTTGAACAACAGCCCGATGCAGGCCAACACACCGATAAAGCCGAGCATGGCCGTCTTACGGTTATGCAGAAAAAACTCAACCCCGGCGATATACCAATCGGTTACTTTTTCAAAACCACGGTTAAACTCCCGGAAGAAAGCCGGAGGTTCCTTTTTGCCGCCGGTTTTCCTTATCAGCAGCGCGCAAAGCGCCGGTGTCAGCGACAAGGCTACAAAAGCGGAAATCAGAACCGATATGGCGATGGTTACGGCAAACTGGCGGTACATCATACCGGTCATGCCGCCCAAAAACGCGATTGGCAAAAACACCGATGACAGTACCAAAGCCACCGCGACAACCGGATCGGAAACTTCTTTCATGGCTTTGAACGCCGCCTCTTTGGGACTTAGTTTTTCTTCGGTCATCAGACGTTCGACGTTTTCGAGCACGATAATCGCGTCATCAACCACGATACCGATTGCCAGAATCAATCCGAACAAGGTCAGCAGATTGATTGAAAATCCCAGAACATACATTCCGGCAAAGGCGCCGATAATTGACACCGGAACCGCCAAAATCGGAATCAGCGTCGCGCGCCAATTCTGCAAAAAGAGATAGACAACCAAAATAACCAGCACCACCGCTTCAAAAAACGTATGTATTACCTCTTCAATCGAAATATTAACGAACAAAGTCGTATCATAGGGAATCGAATAGGTAATGCCATCGGGGAACTTTTTGGCAAGCTCTGCCATTTTGGCCTTGACGGCATTGGAAGTTTCCAGGGCATTGGCTCCTGACTGCAAATAAATTGCAAAGGCAACCGCAGACTTGTTATTCTGCTGGGACGAAACGCTATAGTCCTGCGCCCCGAGTTCAATCCGCGCCACGTCTTTCAACCGCAGCGTCGCCCCGGAAGAATCGCTTTTGAGGATAATATTTCCGAATTCTTCCTCATTGACCAAGCGCCCTTTGGTATTGACGCTATAGGTATAAGGCAGATATTCGCCGATCGGTTCCTGGCCGAAGCGTCCGGCAGCAAACTGGGAATTTTGTTCCTGGATTGCCGTTGTCACGTCAAGCGGCGTCATGTTATAATCGGAAAGCTTATCGGGGCTTATCCAAATACGCATTGAATAATCCTGCGATGCAAACAGCGAAGCGCTGCCGACCCCCGGAATACGCTTAATTTCATCAAGAACGTTTAACAGGGCGTAGTTGCTGACATAGACCGTATCATACTGCTTATTGTCGGACTGCATGGTAACGACCTGCAGAATAGAATTTGATTTCTGCTCAACGGTTACGCCTTGCTTGGTCACCTCGCTCGGCAGTTTGGCCATGGCAATCTGGACTTTATTATTAACGTCAATAGTGGCCTGGTCGGGATCGGTCCCGATTTCGAAGACCACTCCGATTGTCAGATAGCCGCTGGAGGTGGCGGTTGAATACATATAGATCATGTTATTGACGCCGTTGAGCTCCTGTTCTATCGGAGCGGCAACGGTATCGGCCAAGACTTCTGCCGTGGCACCGGGATAAGTGGCGCTGATTTGGATTTCCGGCGGAACGATATTCGGATACTGCTCAACCGGCAGCACTTTTATCGACACCAACCCGGCCAAAACAATAATCAGAGAGATTACCGTAGCAAAAATCGGGCGTTTGATAAAAAATTCTGAAAACATTAAATTTGTCCTTATTTATTCCTGCACAGCAGAATCACCGGCTGCTTCCGGGGCGTCGGCAAATTTGGGCTGCACGGCCATTCCGGGGCGGATTTTCATCAGACCGCCGGTTACAATAACGTCTCCGGGATTAAGCCCCTCATCAATAATCCATGACCCGTCGGGAGCAATCAGCCCGGTACGGATTTGCACGGATTCAACCTTTCCCTCGTCATTCACACGGTAAACATAAGAACCGGCACCGCTCTGCATAACGGCTTCCTGCGGGACCAGCAACGCGTTGATCCGGGTCAGCCCTTCCATTACCAGGCGCAGGAACTGTCCGGGACGCAGCCGCTGTTCGGGATTGGGGAACACGGCGCGAAGCTTTATGGTTCCGGTAGTTTCGTCAATTGACGGGTTAATGAAATTGATTTTTCCGTCCTGGTTATAGGTTGTTCCGTCGCTGAACTGGACACGGGCAAATATCTCGCTCTTATTATAGGGATTTTTAATCAAGCCGCGATCCACCATATTGGTCAGGCTTAATATTTCGTTTTCGGAAGCGGAGAAAATAACATAAATCGGATCCAGCTGCGTGATGGTGGTCAGTTCGCCGTTAGCCGTTATCAAGCTTCCTTCCGACTGCGTTTCCATACTGGTAATGCCGCTAATCGGCGCAGTTACCTTGGTATAATCCAAATTAAGCTGGGCTGCGTTTACCTCGGCTTTGGCCTGAAGGTATGCGGCCTTATATGAATCAAGCGCCGCTCTGGCTTCATCAAGGGCCTTTTCGCTGACAATCCGGTCTTTAGCCAGTTTGTCTTTGCGCTGCCAATCGGTTTCGGCATTTTTAAGATTGGCTTCCACTTGGGCCATATTGGCGACGGCACGATCAAGCGCAACCTGATATTGGTCAGGGTCAATCTCAAACAAAACATCGCCTTCTTTTACGGCGGAACCTTCAACATAATTGCGTTTGAGCAAAATGCCGCCGACCCGGGCGCGGACTTCGGTTTCTTTGGACCCCTGGGCGCGCGCCGAAAATTCAAAACTCAGCGGCACATTCTGCGGTTCAACGCGAACGGCGCCGACGACCGGCACCTGAACGGCATTTTGGTTCTGATTTTTATCTTCCTTACAGGCCGACAGCGCCAAAATTGCCGCGGCCATTGCTAAAATCTTATTCCTTAACAACATTTTCCATCCTTATCCGATTAAAATTTAACTAAAAATAAACTACTATAAGAAAATTAAAATACAATCTCTCTCACGATAAAACATTGCATTGTGGATATTTCGGTAGGCAAGTTATTTTTTTATAAAACACCTGCCCAATAAGGAAAAGCAAGGACAGCGGTGATATTTTTCATAAACCAGCATGCAAGGGCAATTCCACCGCAAGCCATAAACGAACATCAGGGCAATAAGATATTGCAAATATGAAAACGGTTCCCAAACCAGACCAAGCAGAAATATAATCAACATCATTCCCGCTTTTGAACGGTACGAAAAAGCAACTTTGGGCGGCTGTAAAGAATAGCCTAAAATCATATGGATAATTTCCAAAAGAACAATATTTCCCCAATTTAATCCATAATAAAGACAACTGATAAACAAGACCAATACTGCTATTCTGATCAGCATGGCAATTTTCCCCGACAGGCAGGGAAAGAGCATTGGCGTGTTTTTCCGATACAACGCGTATTCCGCAATTTCGGCACTCAGAGCTTTTTCTTCTTGTTTTCCCCGCCAGTACAGGACCGGAAAAAATATTAAAAGCGCAATTAACATTCCCGACCAACTGAACATAAGCATATTGGCACCGATACTCCACAGCAGCATTGAACCATACATCGGATGTCGCGCCAAAGCGTACGCACCGAAATTAATCAGCTTATGACCTTTCTTTATTTCAATCTGGTCAGACCAGAAAATACCTATATTTATCTTTGACCACACATGCCAAATAACACCAAAAACGCATAAAAAGCACCCTGTTCCCCAATAAATATACTGCAACAAAGGAGAAAGTGAAATCTGGCCGAGGCTACGCAGCCATAACGGAAAATAGGAAGCGATGATCAGAGCCATCAGAAACGTATCTAAGGGGGTTTTTATTTCTTTATTGACCGGGGATGCCTTATTTTTATGTTCGGCAAATTTATATAAAACCGAAACAACCAAACTGCCTATCGTCAGGTAAATAACACTTATGCCCCAAAGGAAAAGCAGGGGATTTTCAGATTTTAGGGAAATCAGTTCAAAATTATGCAACAGACTGCTTAACATTTTTTATCCTTTGCCAACAAATTGTAAGAAAAACCGGAATAAAAATCAGGCTTAACAGTTGATAAACCGTCATATTGCCCCAGATAACCGGTTCAACGCGCCAATATTCTATAAAAAAGCGCATTGTCAAATACCCCAGGGCATAAAAAGGAAACAGCAATGAACGATACTGCGGTTTTTGATATAAGCGCCAAAGAAGAAAAGCCATTGCAAACTGGAAAAAGCTTTCCAGCAATTGCACCGGATATTTTTCTATTCCCCATAAGTTCAGCTCTTTTCCCGCACAACAGCCATTCAGCCAACAGCCGATTTTGCCAAACCCCACCGCCACGGCTAACGGAATAACCAGTCTGTCTCCAAAACTGTTTCCAGATTGACGGGTTATTAATTTATAGAAATTAATGGCAAGAAAAGCCCCCAATAAACCCCCGAGGAAACTTTTTCCATAAATCAAGTATCCTGAAAATCCATAACTCAACCAAATCGGTATTTTGGCTCCGATGAGCAGGCCGATGATGGCGGAAATCATAATATCCGTATGTTGAGGCGGCTTGGGTACAGCCATTTTTTTTGCTACCCAAACGGCGGCAACAACTCCTATTATTGAACAAAGCGAATAGTATGGCATATTATGACCTTATACCCCAGCCAATGATGAGAACACAGATAAACAAACCAAACAATAAGGCTATGCGACGGTTTAACGTAATTGAATAAGATATGTTCAAAATTATATATACGATATACAAAAGCATATATATCGCAATCACAGAAATTCCAAATCTCAAAAACTGTATGCTGTCAGCAACTGCAAGAGCCGCAAAACCAACTGGCACACAAGTTAAGACAAAAAGGAACGGTACCAATAAGGTATAAAGAACAAAAAGGGCAAACTCACGTCCAGGGGGTGTTTTTTCTTTATCTGCCAGAATAAAATATTTTTTATCTATTTTCATTTATTCTTTCTCCATTACAACAAATAAAATCCGCCCAAGATAATGACCAGAAGCACTATAATTGTCAAAGCCCATACAATTTTCCAGTTTTGCTGCCGCAAAAACAAGAATAACAAAAGGCCGCCGATACAAAATCCAACCTGTGGACCAGCGGCAAAACCAACAGGGAAACACGACATAACAAACAAAAAGGGGGCCAAAATAATTTTTAATAACAATAACAGCCACTCTTTTCCGGTTTTTGTCCTTTTTCTTTCGCTTTCATTAATATCGTCGGGCAAGACCGCGGGAACACCCCATATTTTTATCTTCTGGACACCTGTCTCAGGCGGTTCAGAGTTGTTTTCTACCATTTAACAATTCCTTTCAAGGCATTGTGTACACAAAAAGGAACGACTTTTCCTTTTCCGATTGAAACTCCGACACAACATTTGCGAGCCCGTTCAAAATCAAAGTTTGTTTCGTCCATAAAATTTTTTACAATGATGCGCACAATTTTCATATTTCCCTGACAAGAGCCCTCGCCCTGAGCAAAATCCTGCAGTTTTTCCAGCAGAAAAGAACTGCCCAACAGGCGGCTGACAAAACATTTGCAAACATTTTTCCGCATATAATCCAGAATTGTCTTATCAAAAGCAATACGGTTGGAAATTGTATCTTTGCATTTTGAAAAATCGACATAGTTGCCCAGAGAGTAGACCTTGTCACCGCTGCAAAACAGAAAACCAAGCGAGGTACAGTTTTCGTGCGAACACGGCAACTGTATAAGATCTTTATATTGCAGCAATCCGCTATTTTGTAAAGCCAGCAAAATATCTTCCTGACAAACGGACACTAAACTGCTGCTGCGGGCCGAACCGACTTTTGTCAGGCGTTGAAAGGTGATTCCTGAGATATTTTTAACCCGGCAAGACAAATGCAAAATCTCGGGGAGCTCTTTGAGGTTGCGTTCATAAACCGTAACGGCAAGGCAGATTTTTATTTCATTTTCATCCAGTTTATCAATTATCCGCAACTTTTCCGCCAACAACTTTTGTCCGCGTAAATCCTGATAGACATTGTCATCAAAACCATCAAATTGCAGATAAATTTCTATCCGGTCGCGATGTTGCTTTATTTTTTCAAACAAACGGTCATCCTGCAGCAGACGGCGACCGTTTGTATTTATCAGGATACGATTGACCTTTTCAGCAAGAGCAGTATCCAAAAGTTCGATTATCTGAGGGTGCAGAGTACATTCTCCTCCGGAAATCTGCAAAACGTCCAAAGTTCCGTTTTCAACTTTGAGAAGCGTTTGCAACCGGGAAGAAAATTCTTCAATGTTAATATGGTGAGCTTCCTTAGGACCAAAATAGCAAATAGGGCAAGAAAAATTGCAGCTATCAGTTACCTCAATCAAACCGGTACAAATGTGTTGTTCATGCTTGTCACACCAACCGCAACTCTCCGGACAGCCTTTATCGCAATTACCGCATGGAGAAAAACTTTTTCCTTCTACCGAAAAAGTTTTATCAAAAAAACGGGCAGCGTCTTTAGAAATCAGATATTCAAAATCACCGTGTTTCGGACAACTTTTTTTCATATAGACTTGATTTCCCCGGACATATTTAACAGCGGGAATTTTTTCTCGGCATTTGGGACAAATTGAATAAGAAGAATTGTTTTTCATCACAATGGCCCATTTCTTAATATTTTAGGTAAAGGTTAAACTAAAACGCTCAAAATTGCAATACTATTTGAGGTACTTGAAAATAACGTTTTAGTGATTAGCTTTTATGCAGCTGATTAACATGAGCGAATATGACTTCAATTTTTAAATCAACACATAAAAAGACAAGGAGAAATAATATGACTGAAGGTGTACGCTATCCTACTTTTGCTTTTATTACCGGCGGGCAAGCCGATGACGGTATTCCGCCGCAGCCGTTTGAAACCTTTTGTTATGACTCTGCCCTGATGCAGGCCAAAATCGAAAACTTCAACGTTGTGCCTTATACTTCGGTTCTTCCCAAAGAACTGTTCGGCAAAATCGTACCGATTAACGACAAAATCGTCAGCCAATTCAAGCATGGTGCCGTTTTGGAAGTCATTATGGCCGGACACGGCGCCAGCCGCGACCAGCACAAGGCGATTGCAACCGGGCTCGGCGTCTGCTGGGGCAAAGACAAAAACGGCGAACTCATCGGCGGTTGGGCTGCGGAATATGTTGAATTTTTTGACACCCAGATTGACGATGACATTGCCAAAGGCCACGCCGAGATGTGGCTGAACAAATCGCTGAATCACGAATTGTCCATTCGCGGCGTTGAAAAACACTCCGAATTTCAGATGTGGCACAACTATGTCAACATTACCCAGCAGTTTGGTTACAGTCTGACGGCTATGGGCTTTTTGAACTTTGAACATGCACAGCCTGCCCAGGCTTAATTTTTAACCTCACCGCCATTGCGGGACCAAACGGGAGAACCCGCCGGTTCTGCAATGGCCGTTTTTTACAACAGGAAAAAATCAATGGCAGAAAAGAATTTGAAAACGCCCCCTGCCGCAACGGCTCCGGCGGCGTCCAACAAAACCGGGCTCGGCGTTTTGGCGCTGGCCGGCATTGTCGTCAGCCCAATGATCGGCGGCGGCATTTACAGTCTGCCGCAGAACATGGCTGCCGGCGCTTCGGCCGGAGCGGTTCTGCTGGCCTGGATCATTACCGGTATCGGCATTTATTTTATCGCCAATACTTTCAGTATTCTTTCAATGGCAAAACCCAATCTGCAAACCGGCATTTATTCTTACAGCGAAGCCGGTTTCGGCAAATATGCCGGGTTTACCATCGGCTGGTCTTACTGGTTGTGCCAGGTTTGCGGCAACGTCGGTTACGCCGTTATTACCATGGACGCCCTTAATTACTTTTTCCCGCCTTACTTTGCCGGAGGAAATAATCTGCTTTCCATCATCGGCGGCTCAATTATCATTTGGTTCTTCAACTTTTTGGTTTTGAAGGGCATTCAGCAGGCCAGCATTGTCAATCTTATCGGCACAATCATTAAAATTGCGCCGCTGGTTCTGTTTATTCTGGTGTTGGCCGTTGTTTTCAGTTCCGCCAAATTTGATTTGGATTTCTGGGGCGAATCTATTGTTGCCAAGGCCAAGCTCGGCAGTCTCGGAACTCAGATTAAAAGTACGATGCTGGTTACGCTTTGGGCCTTTATCGGTATTGAAAGCGCGGTTGTCCTTTCCAGCAAAGCCAAAGGCGCAAATACCGTAAGCAGAGCCACAATTCTCGGTTTTATCGGCTGTTTGTCCATTTATATCCTGCTCTCGCTGCTGCCGTTCGGCTACATGACGCAGGAACAGCTGGCTCAGGTTCCCAACCCGTCGACAGCCGGAATCATGGAGTCTATTCTCGGCAGATGGGGTGCCTGGGTCATGAATATCGGCCTGGTGGTTTCGGTCTTAACCAGCTGGCTGGCCTGGACCATGGTAACGGCAGAAATGCCTTTTGCAGCAGCTAAAGCCGGGACATTCCCCAAAGCGTTTACGCGGGAAAACGAGGCCGGATCGCCGTCCGTTTCGCTGTGGGTTACCAGCCTGATGATGCAGCTGTTTATGTTTTTGGTTTATTTTTCAAACAACGCCTGGAACACGATGCTGAGCATCACCGGGGTTATGGTTCTTCCGGCTTATTTTGCTTCCTGCGCTTATTTGTGGAAGATTTGCGAAGATCATGAATACCCGGAGGGTTTTCCGATTAAGCGTTCAACCGCCCTGCTGACCGGCGTTCTCGGTTCCGTCTATGCCCTGTGGCTGATTTATGCCGCCGGCTTGAGTTATCTGATGATGGCGGCGGTAATCATTGCGCTCGGCATTCCGGTCTTTATCTGGGCTCGCAAGCAAAATGACCCTGATCAGCCGGCTTTTACGCGCCGCGAGTGCATTTTTGCCGGGCTGCTGATTCTGATTGCGTTGTGGGCGATTTATGCTTTCAGCAGAGGAATTATTAATCTTTAATCCGGTTACCGCAACAAAAAAGCACGTTCCGTTCGGAGCGTGCTTTTTTGACTGCTAATAATAAACGGACCGAATCTGTCTGGATATCCGGGCGTGATGCAATCGTGCCAGAAATTTCAGTTGCAAAGTTTTGCGCCACCGTGAACTAAAAACAATATCAAACTGATTTTCCTGAATAAAATAGCGGTAATTTTGTTCCAGGTATAATCCGGCATGCTCCATCGGCGACCTTTGGTTTTCGGGCATTTTATTGCGGTTTTGCCAATAATAGCGATGAAAAACAAAAGCCAGCACATGATACATGAACAGCCGGCGGCCCGGAATTTTGAAACCGTTAATTTTACACTCTTGATCCAGACTGCCGTCTTCGACGCTGAAATAATACTTTTTCAGCCCTCCGTTTTCGGCCATTTCCTTCAGCGGCAGCGTATAAGGCCTGGGGGCGGCAAAAATAATCCCGCTATCCAACAAGGCGCTGTTTTCGCGTTTGCGAAGAAAATCAGGAAAGCGGTTGAAGTCCGTTACCATAATCCGGTTTGCCGGCACGCCCCATTTTTCCAGCAGTTCTGCAAACAAATCCGCATTATGGCGGGCAACGGCGCTGATTTCTTCATCTTCCTGCAAAAACAAAATCCGGGGCTCAACCCCGTGTGTTTCATACAAAGAATCATCAAGGTCAATCAGCGTCTTAAAAACTTCCAAACTATTCCCCGCCGCCACAATCAAACCGGCTTTTTTTATAACGGCCGGCTTATCCGGTTCGGACGGTTCGTCCATAAAATCACTTTTCAGGCAAAGGTTGTCATACAGACAATCAATACCCTTCCATATATCCTTATTCATAGGCTAAATAATTAAAATTAATACTTTTTGCTTTGGCGTATGAATATAGGATGTTTTTTGCAAAAAGCAAGTTTTTATTTAGCCCAGCAGGCTGCCGCCGATGGCCAGGCTTGAAGCCGGCATATCAACAAATTCAATATTAACGCTGTGCAGATCAAGACCTTCCAGCCGGTCGTTTAAAAACTCGGTCAGAATTTTTGCCAATCCGGACTTATTGCCAAAGCCGATTGATTTCATTTCGACCAACGCGCCGTATTTTCCGGTACTGCCGCCAAAAGACATATTCGGGTTATAGTTATAATTAACGACCACATAACTTATCGGCTTATGCAGCTCGGAAGCGACCAGAGCCGCGGCGTCTTCAACAAATCGGACTTTATCGCGGGTTTTGATTTCGGCATTGGTATGGACAATCAGAAAAGGCATTGTTTTCTCTCCTCAAAATTAAACTTCAACAACAAAATAGTCACAGTTGGCAAACTGCCGTCTGACATCATACAGGTGATAGTAGTAATACTGCATTACCATTCCATGGCAGGCCACGCCGGCGCGCTCGCAGCGGCAATCACTCTTGATGAAATCAATCGCGGCGACAAAACGCTCCAGCGATTGTTTCCGGCTTTCCTGATTGCAGATTGAGGCCTCATAAGTTTCTCTGAGCGTCACTTCAAAAGGCGCAAAAATTTCGCTGCCATATATTTTTGCGGCCTCTTCTTCATAGATGCCCTCGGCTTTTCCCATATCGACTTCATGCAGGCCGTTGACAATTTTAACCGGAGCTCCGTTGGACGAAGCAACGATCTCGGCGGTTTGGCGCGCCCGGGACAACGGACTGCTGTATATGACCGGAAGTTTGGCGGTACGGAGTTCGTCACGCAGTTTTTCGGCCTGCAAAATGCCGGTTTCGTTAAGCCCGTGCAAATCGACATTGCCCTGGATCAGATTTATGACATTGGCTTCAGTTTCGCCATGGCGGAAAATATATAATTTCATTTGTTACCTCCGTTTTATTTATAACCGCAAATTCTTAAAATTCTATCAACCGGCATAAAAAAACAGGAAGCCGAAACTTCCTGCTTGATACTGCCTCATCCTAATCAAACGGCGTCGGCATCCGCACAATCAAATCTCCTTTATCGGCCTTGATAACGCTGTGGCCGGTAATGATTTTCTTGGCGCCGCTTTGAATCGGATATTTGAAAGGATAATCTCCGGCCCGCTCAACGAATTTGCCGTTAAAAAGGTTAAAATAGGCGACGGTATTCATTTTATTGCGCTTAGCCCAGATTTCCCAGCCGATAAACCAACTGTGATAATCAATATTCCGACCGAAAATCCGCGCGCATAAGACATAGCCGAAATCCGCCGGTCCCAGCGTCTGTTCGGCATATTCGCGCACCCGCTTACGGCAGAACATCCACTTGGGTATCAACATTCCCCAACCTTCAAAGTCATTAATCAGCTTGTATTTTTCGCCGCCGATTTCCGTTACGACTTCGATATTCCCTTTATCATATTCGCCGAAAATATCTTCGGAAACAATATAATAAAACGGACGTTCTTCCTCTCTGGCATGTGGAACGGCAACATAATGAAAAAAGCGGCGTTTTTTCTCCGCCGGGCGAAAACACTGAGTAATCCAGACGGCATATTCCTTACCTTGTTCAAACACAACACCCTCATAATGGTGATAATCGTGTTTGCAGACAAGTTTACGAAACAGGGGTTTATCGACCAACGTATATTGGCTTTTTTCAACATGGGACATCACTTCCCTGGCAGACAAATTGATTAAATTCTCGTTCATGATACAATAATTTTTAAATTAATAAATAATCTTAATAAGCTATTTGACTGAAACGTTATGATATTTTTTGAAGTTTGTCAATGAAGGAAAAAAGAGGAATGACTTTCGCACACTATTTGGTATAGCAAAAACAACATTCTTTTGATTTTAAATCAAACCCTAGTGAAGTCACAAGTTTTATCGAAGCAACATTCGATTGCTCTGCAAAATAAACAGGCAACAATTTTTTTTCCTGGCAAGACCGTGCTGCTAAAGATACAACATTTTTACCATATCCTTGCTGTCGGTATTTTTCATCCGTATATACATACAAGTTGGCTCCCTTGCAATATACATCAGAGACACGGCACATAGAAACGATTTTATCATCTTTAATCTGCGCAAAAACTTTTTTTTCTTTTATATATGGCATAAGGGCCTGCCATTTTTGCTCCTTAAATGAAGTATTTTTATTTTTTCCGGAATTCATAAAATATTTTTTATGCTGCAAGTCCAGGATAACGGCATTATTAGAAACGCTTGTCAAATTGCGTTCCAAACAGTAGCGGCAAAAAAGCTTTTCTGCCAATCCGTTATATTTTTTTTGAAGAATATTATAAGCCTTTGACTTTATTTCATGGAAAGATGAAGATAAAAAATCTGATTCATATAATGAAGGAGATAGAGAAACAATTTTCCGACCGTTTATTTCTGTTTCAAGAAGGGGATAATAATAATTATTATTTATAGGCATATCACGATAAACCGATATAAAACATTGATTGTCCTTACTGTTGAGAATTCCCAAATAGGCCTTATAATATGTTTCATATTCCATTATTATCCCCTCCAATTAAATTAACCCCAATCGCCTTCACTACCTCCCTCGCAATTAACTTTATTTGCATTTTTCTTTAATATTTCATACTCCTTAGGAGTTAAACCTAGATTGATTTTAACCATTGTTTTCACCTCCTTTCATATTATTTTTTTCCCATAATGATGTTAAAAACAATAGAAAATTTCTTCTTTCTTCAACATTCAAACTACATAATAAATTTAGGGCTTCTTTTGCTATAGTTTCTCGTTCCATACATTCTGTTGGAATTCTATCAAATATTTTTCCATTATGTAAATATGCATGATGTAAACAAACACCTCCGCAAATAAAGACGAAACAACATTTACTACATTCTTTACAACGTTCTGATGCGCTTGACTTTAATTTTTTCTTAAATCGCTCAGAAGCCTCCATCACACTTTTGAAATCTCCTCCCATGCAAAACTTACTAATTCCTACAAATCTAGGACACTGATAGTATTTTCCATCTGCGGATAAAGTTACATATGATACTCCTGCATTACAATGAGTTCTACATTTATTATGAAAAATAATATAAGATATAATTCTTGTTAAATTAGTTATATCATAGAATTTCTTATTTTTTATGTCGTTGATATATTTTACAGTCAATTCTTTTATAGAATTTATATAGTTTATAAAAAACTTTTCCGGTATTTGGTAATCTATGGCAAAAGTAATCCTTTTAATACCTAAGGATAAAATACTATCTATGTATGTATGAAAACTTGAATTCACATCGGTTATCGTCATTCTTGCATTTAATAAATATTTTTTATTAATATGAGAGATACCTTTAACAACCGCATCATAACTACCTTGACCATTTCTCATACATCTATAATGATTATGTACCTTTTCACCCCCATCAATGCTAATCATAATATTAAAATTATACTTTTCCATAAACGCTGCAATATCTGGAGTTATAAGTGTACCATTTGTTGTAATTTGGTACTTTTTAACTAGAAATGGGTATGATGTCTCACAATAAACCACTAAATGCTTTATTAAATTAAAACTTAACAATGGCTCACCACCGAAAAACGCTATAGTCATCTCTGATAACGCATGTGAAATGACAGACTTCGCTATCATATCAATTGCAGAGCAAGCACTCTCATAACTCATTTGCGCTAATGGTTTATCATACACACCTTTATTAGCATAACAATAAGAACAAAAAAGATTACACGAATTATTAAGAACCAAACAGATAGTTCTAAAAAAATGAGAGCGATGATTATCTACCGGAGGCGATATCATCTCACTACTATATCTTGTATCATCGTTTGTATCACATTGAAAAACAGCGACCTCATCTCCATCAAAAACAAATTTTCCTTCTGTTGTTTGAAAAAAATAAAGCTTATTTTTCATGATACACCTCTACTTATAGTTTGTAGATAATTCTTAATATATTGTCAAGTAATATTAGATATCAAATTATTTCTAATTACTTCATTGTATTTACTTTTCAAAATAAATTTTCATGAATTAATCAAATGCTATTTGATAGACTAACTTTTCCTCTTTAAATCCATACTGTCTTATAGCTAAGCGGGTACACTTATCTACCTATCAATACTGGTAACATTATCTAAAAAAGGGCGATGATTGTCTCAACGCCCCTTTTTTAGATAAACTGCGGCGTCCCGCAGCCTTGGCAGAAAACTCTACTCTATTTCGGTTACTTCGTCCTCGGAGACGCTCTCATCAGCATCGCTGACGCTGTCGCCCAAGACTTCGCTGCCGGTTTCTTCTTCCAGTTCGTCATCATCGCCCTCATCGGCATCCAGCCAGGTGACGGAGACGACTTTTTCGTCTTCCGAAGTCCGGAAGAGGATAACGCCCTGGGTTTTGCGGCCGGCAATGCGGATATCCTTAACCGGCATACGGATTAGTTTGCCGCTGTCGGTAATCATCATAATCTGGTTGTCGTCTTCAATCGGGAAAGAGCTGACAACTTCCTTATTCCGAGCCGACATCTCCATATTGGCAATACCCTGCCCGCCGCGGCCGGTAACGCGATATTCGTAAGAAGACGAACGTTTGCCGTAGCCGGTAGAGGTAACCGTCAGAATAAACTGCTCTTTTTCGGCCATGGCCAGATATTTTTCCTGATTGAGAACGCTCATTTCCAATCCGGCGTCGGCAGGCGTCAACGGGCAGCTTTCGCCGTCGCGTTCGCTTTCCATGCGCTTGAGGGCGGAAGAGAGCTTTAGGTATTCGTCGCGTTCTTCGGAAGTCGCCTCACTATGATTGAGAACCGACATCGAGATAACTTCATCGCCGTCTGCAAGCTTAATGCCGCGGACACCGGTCGAGTTACGCCCGACAAACATGCGGACTTCGGTTACCGGGAAGCGAATACATTTGCCGCTTCTGGCCGCCAGCATAATATCGTTATCTTCGTGGCAGATACGGACGTTAATCAGTTTGTCGCCGTCATCAAGCTTCATGGCGATTTTGCCATTTGACTGAACATTAACAAAATCCATCAGCGAGTTGCGGCGGACATTCCCCTGCGAGGTGGCAAACATAATTGACATTCCCTCGCACTCAGCTTCGTTCTCCGGCAGTTTCATAATGGTTGTAATGTTTTCGCCGTCAGCCAGCGGCAGCAGGTTTACAAACGGTTTGCCCTTGGAGGTCGGCGACCCGAGCGGCAGTTTGTAGACTTTCATCTTATAGACCAAGCCCTTGGAAGAGAAGAACAGCACCGGCGTGTGCGTATTGGCCACAAACAGGCGGGTCACAAAATCTTCCTCTTTGGTTGCCATGCCGGATTTTCCTTTGCCGCCGCGTTTCTGCGCCTTATAGGCATTCAGAGGAACGCGCTTGATATAGCCGGCTTCGGTGACGGTTACGACCATTTCTTCACGCTGAATCAGCGATTCAATATCGGTGTCATATTCGATGTCTTCGATCTTGGTACGGCGCGGGGTTGCATATTCGTCCTTGATGGCAACAAATTCGTCGCGCATAATGGCGTATAATTTTTCGCGGCTGCCCAAAATAGACAGGCATTCTTTGATTTCTTCGCCGAGAGTTCTCAATTCTTCGTGGATTTTATCACGCTCCAGGCCGGTCAAGCGCTGCAGTTTCAAATCCAGAATGGCTTTGGCCTGTGCTTCCGACAGGTGATAAAAGCCGTTTTCCACCTTGCGGTCAGGTTCATCAATCAAAATGACCAACGGTTCGACATCTCCGGCCGGCCAAGCCTTGGCCAGCAAAGCGTCTTTGGCTTCCTGCGGGGTCGGCGAGGTGCGAATCAGCTCAATGACCGGATCAAGATTCTCAACCGCAATAGCCAGACCAACCAAGGTATGCGCCCGGTTGCGGGCCTGATTGAGTTCATAAATCGTCCGGCGGCGGATAACTTCTTCGCGGAATTCGATAAAGGCGCTGATAATGTCTTTCAGATTCAGCATAACCGGGCGGCCGTTATGAATAGCCAGAACGTTCATGCCGAAACTGGTTTGCAACGGCGTATATTTATACAGCTGATTCAAAACGACATCGGCCTGAAAATCACGCTTCAGCTCAATAACAACCCGGACGCCATGGCGGTCGGACTCGTCGCGAATCTCCGAAATGCCGTCCAGTTTCTTTTCTTTTACCAGTTCGGCGATACGGGTAATCATTGCCGCCTTATTAACCTGATAGGGAATTTCGTGGACAATAATCGCCTCTTTATCCTTGCGGATTTCTTCAATGGTGCATTTGGCTCGCATCATTACCGAACCGCGTCCGGTATAATAAGCCGACTTGGCACCGCTGTAACCCAAAATCAGACCGCCGGTCGGAAAATCCGGCCCGGGGATAATGCTGATCAAATCATCAATGGTGATATTCGGGTTGTCAATATAGGCGCAGCAGGCGTCCAAAACCTCGCCAAGATTATGCGGCGGAATATTGGTGGCCATACCGACGGCAATACCGTTGGCGCCGTTGACCAGCAAGTTTGGATATCTGGCCGGCAGAACAATCGGTTCCTGCAACGTTTCATCATAGTTAGGCATAAAGTCAACGGTGTCCTTGTCGATATCTTCGATTAAGGCATGGGCGACTTTTTCGAGCCGGGCTTCGGTATAACGCATGGCAGCGGCGCCGTCACCGTCCATGGAACCAAAGTTCCCCTGCCCGTCGACCAACGGCAGGCGCATTGAGAAATCTTGTGCCATACGGACCATGGTTTCATAGACTGCCATGTCGCCGTGAGGATGGTATTTACCTAAGACTTCACCAACGATACGGGCTGATTTACGATACGGACGGTTATAATCATAACCGTTTTCATACATGGTATAAATAATGCGGCGGTGAACCGGCTTCAGACCGTCGCGGATATCCGGCAAAGCACGGGCAACGATAACGCTCATGGCATAATCCAAATATGAGCGGCGCATTTCCTCGGATATTTCAATCGGGGCAATGCCGTTGTCAGCAACAACCACATTATCTATTATTTCATTTTCTTCAGACATAATGTTCCTTTACATAGACTTCAAACTGTGGTGATAGTAGCAAAACTCGCATCTTCAAGCCAGTTTTTTCTCAAAGTTATGCCCATGCAAAATACCCATTCGGCAGGTGCGCGGTACAGGCACGGCCTGAGCGCAGGCAGCGCTCGAGGGCGGGGACGCCCCGCGGCGAACGGTTCGCTACTGATGTTTGGGTGCCATGAATCCGCGTTGCTTGCAATATGCACTATCTCT
>UQFU01000026.1 GCA_900540425.1 uncultured Alphaproteobacteria bacterium | reverse complement strand
CGCACCCGGCTCTCCCGGATGCAGAAACAAGATTAATGCAAATAAGAGAAAATGCAAGTCAAAAAAATTCCCGAAATCAGCTTTCGGGAATTTTTTTACTTTTTGCTGCCGATAATCTTGAGCGCTTCGTCAAGGTTCAGCTCTTTATCCTTAAATTCTTTAGGAATGGCGTAATTGTTCTTTCCCCACTTGAGGTATGGACCGTAACGCCCGGTATTTAAAGTAATATCCGTCTTGTCTTTGGGGTGCTGCCCCAAGACTTTTCCGGCCGGACGTTCGGCAACATTTTTCAGTAATTCTTCGGCACGTTCCAAGGTAATGTTGAAAATATTGTCATTACCGGTCAGCGAGCGCGATTTCCCGCCTTGTTTGATGTATTGTCCGAATTTGCCGATATTGACTTCGATGCCGTTGCCGAGTTGTTTGGGCAGGCTGACCAGCGTTGAAGCCTGTTCAAAGGTTACTTCTTCCGGCGCCAGATTTTTGGGCAGGGCGACGCGTTTGGGTTTTTCGGTCGTGGCCGTAGCGTCCTCTCCCAGTTGCAGATAGTGGCCGTAGGGGCCTTTTTTGAGATAAATTTTCAGGCCGTTTTGTTCACCTAAAACTTTATCTTCGCCGCTCTTAAGCTTTGGCGTGGCGGAAGCTTCTTCGTCGGTGGTGTCAACCAGCGGCTTGGTGTATTTGCATTCCGGATAGTTGGAACAGCCGATGAAAGCGCCGAATTTGCCGAGTTTGATACTCAGCCGTCCTTTGCCGCATTCGGGACAAACCCGGGGATCTGAGCCGTCTTCGCGTGGCGGGAACAGATGGTAGGAGAGGGCTTCGTCAATACGGTTGATAACCTCGGTAATTTGCAGCGGCTGCACAGATTCCACGGTCTTAATGAATTTGGCCCAAAAACCGCCGAGCAGCTTTTTCCATTCCATTTCGCCGTTGGAAACATCATCGAGGAATTCCTCCAACTGGGCGGTAAAGTCGTATTCAACGTATTTCTTGAAAAAGTTTTCGAGAAATACGGTTACAATTCGGCCGCGGTCTTCGGGTATAAAACGCAGTTTTTCGACCCGGACATATTTTCTTTCCTGCAAAACCGCCATAATGCTGGCATAGGTGGACGGACGGCCAATGCCCAGTTCCTCAAGTTTTTTGACCAGGCTGGCTTCCGTATAGCGCGGCGGCGGGGTGGTGAAATGCTGTTCGGGACGGATTTCGCCTTTTTCTACGCCTTCGCCTTTTTCAACATTCGGAAGGATGCGGTTCTCATCATCTTCATTGTCATCGTCGCGGCTTTCCTGATAAAGTTTGAGAAAACCGTCAAATTCGATAACCTGTCCGTTGGCGCGAAGCAGGATCTGCCGGTCGGCGGAAATTGCATCAATGACGACCTTGTCGAGCACCGCCGGGTTCATCTGGCAGGCTACCGTTCTTTTCCAAATCAGTTCATAAAGCTTATGAGCATCGCTGTCGAGTTTGGCCTCCATCTTTTTCGGCGTTTCCGAAACATGGGCAGGGCGGATGGCTTCATGGGCTTCCTGCGCATTTTTGGATTTGGTCTTATATTCTTTGGGCGCTTTGGGCAGGTAGGCTTCGCCGAAGTATTTGGCAATGGCTTCGCGGCAGGCGGCAATGGCTTCCTGCGAGAGGTTGACGGCGTCGGTACGCATATAGGTGATTAACCCGTCTTCATAGAGCTTTTGGGCAATCTGCATGGTTTTTTTTGCCGAAAAGCGCAGTTTGCGGGCCGCTTCCTGTTGCAAGGTCGAGGTTGTAAACGGCGGTGCCGGGTAGCGGTTGGCTTTTTTGCGTTCAACATTATCGATGCTGAAGGTCTGGGCTTCGATTTTGGCTTTGGCTTCCAAAGCTTTGGCCTCGGTATTGAGGTCGAATTTTTCGAGCTTTTTGCCATCGAGATTAACCAGATGCGAACGAATCAGCGCCTGTTTGGAAGTCATCAAATCAACGTCGACGGTCCAATACTCTTCGGACTTGAATTTTTCAATTTCGGTTTCGCGTTCACAAACCAGCCTTAATGCAACGGACTGGACGCGCCCGGCGGATTTTGAACCGGGAAGTTTGCGCCACAAAACCGGCGACAGGGTAAAGCCGACCAGGTAATCGAGCGCGCGGCGCGCCATATAGGCGGATACCAGGTTGTCATCAATCTGGCGCGGGTTCTTAATCGCTTCGGTAACGGCGTGTTTGGTGATTTCGTGAAAGACGACGCGCTCGATTTTTTTGTCTTTGATTTTTTTGCGGGCAATCAGTTCTTCAAGAATATGCCAGGCAATGGCTTCTCCTTCTCTATCCGGGTCGGATGCGAGAATAATGGTATCGGCGTCTTTAACGGCAGCGATGATGTCGTTGAGGTGCTTTTTGCCGCCGGGGCTTAATTCCCAGCTCATGGCAAAGTCTTCATCCGGTTTGACGGAGCCGTCTTTGCTCGGCAGGTCGCGGATGTGTCCGAAACTGGCCAGGACCTTGTAGTCGCTTCCGAGGTATTTGTTGATGGTTTTGGCTTTGGCCGGAGACTCTACAATAACTAATTTCATCGCTTTTCCACTTTATTCTTATACCTATTTTATCAGCGCCACTTTATTGCCGGGCTGGCGTTCAATCCTTCCGCCGAGTTCCAACTCCAACAGAGCCAGCGAAACGGCAGAGGCATCAAGCCCGGTGCGCCGGATAATTTCGTCAACATGGGTTCCTTCGCGGCTGAGGCAGTCGATAACCGAGGCATTGTCTGCCGGGCCGTTGTCGGTTTCCAAGTTGTCTACTGCCGGATAATCGGCATTTTTTTGCAACTTGTCAACATATTCTATAATTTGTTTTTGTTTTTCGGGATTGAAACATTCCAGAATATCTGCTGCGGATTCTGCCAAAATCGCGCCTTCCTTAATTAATTTGTTGGGGCCTTGCGCCCGGGCGTCTTGTGGAGAACCGGGAACGGCAAAAATGTCTTTCCCCTGTTCGAGTGCCAGCCGCGCCGTTGTCAGCGAGCCGGAATGCGTGGTCGCTTCCACAATCAGCGTTCCCTGCGAAAGGGCGGAAATAATCCGGTTGCGGCGGGGAAAATTTTGCGCTTGGGGTTCGGTGCCGAGCGGAAATTCGGACACGACCGCTCCTTGTTCGCAGATCTGGGCGTAAAGATTTTTGTTTTCCTGAGGATAAACGATATCAACGCCGGTGCCGAGCACGGCCAGGGTCGGGCCTTTTTGCCTCAGGGCATACATAGCGCCCTTGTGGGCGGCCGAATCGATGCCGCGGGCCATGCCGGAGACAATCAGGATGCCGTTGTTGGTTAGGTCATACGAAATGCGCGAGGCGGTTTTGCGCCCGTTGACGGAAGCGTTGCGGGCGCCGACAACGGACAGGGCTGCCGGGGCGTTGAGCAGGTTTGGGTTTCCGCGGACATAGAGAACCGGCGGGGCATCGTTCAGCTGCCGGAGGTTTTGAGGATATTCCCGGTCTTGGAAAGTGACAATACGGATTTTGGCGGCCTGGGCGCGCTCATATTCGCGTTCGGCCGCGGATTTGGCAAAAAGCCGGTATTTTTTGAGCGAGGGCAGAACTTCCAGAACGTTATCCAAAGTTTGATAACGTTCCAGAAGCTTATAAAATGTAACCGGCCCGACGTTTTCTGAGTTAATCAGCTGCAGGCATTTGATGGTGTCGGCGTTTGGGGTCATTTTTTCTTCTTAAAGGAAATTTTGCTTTCTTCGCCCTTGAGCAGGCGGACGATGTTGCCGCGGTGGCGGAAAAGCACCAGCAGGGCAATCAGACTGTAAAAAACGGCGTTGACCGGAGAAGACAGAAAAAAGGCGAAAAACGGAACCATGACGGCGGCAGTAATAGCCGAAAGCGAAGAATAACGCGTTGTGAAAGCCATAACCAGCCAGGTCAGCAGTGCCATGCCGGCGACAACCGGCGAAGTGGCGAGGAAAAAACCAAATGCGGAAGCGACGCCTTTGCCGCCTTTGAACTTGAGCCAGACCGGAAAGTTATGCCCGACAATGGCGGCAGTACCGGCAATCAGGCCGGCAAAAACGGAAGCGGTGGTCAAAAAGCCGCAGAAGAACATGTCTTCGGCAGGTACGAGAAAAGAGGCGATTAAGGCGGCAACGCCGGCTTTGGAGGCGTCGCAGACAACGGTCAGAAGCGCCAATCCCCAATGCCCGGTGCGCAAAACGTTGGTGGCTCCGATGTTGCCCGATCCGATTTTGCGGATGTCGCCCAATCCGGCCAGACGGGTGATGACCAGTCCGAAAGGAATCGAGCCCAAAAGATAGCCGCCGAGGGCACAAAAAGTAAAAGTGATAGTCAAGTCCATGGCATTATCCTCATGATTTTAGCTGTTTTTAATCTTTTAGAACTTTAGGGGGATATTTTCAACCTTATTTTTGCAGGTGAAGATAACTTGCCCGCCGGCGGTTTTTTTATAGTAAAAGTATAAGAAACTTGATGACAAAATGCTAAAAGCCGTTAATATGTAGAAAAAATGGTTTGAAGGAGGCACATGAAACCGCAATATAAAAGAATTCTGCTCAAACTTTCCGGCGAAGGGCTGATGGGCGACAAAAGCTTCGGAATGTCGGCGGAAGTCATTAAAAAGCTGGCCAGGCAGATTAAAGATGTTTATGATGCCGGCACGGAAGTTTGTCTGGTGGTGGGCGGCGGCAATATTTTCCGCGGCGCCAAAGAAGCCTCCGAAGGGATGAACCGGACGGTGGCCGATCAGGTCGGAATGATGGCGACGGTTATGAATGCTTTGTATCTGCAAAATGCTTTGGAAGAAATCGGAGCCGAGGTGCGGGTGCTTTCGGGGCTGAACATTCCCGATGTCTGCGAGCATTATGTGTACCGCCGGGCTTTGCGCCATCTTGAAAAGGGGCGTATAATCATATTTGCGGCCGGAACCGGCAATCCGTTTTTTACGACCGACACGGCAGCAGCGCTGAGAGCTTCGGAAATGCAGTGCGAAGTCATTTTCAAGGCTACCCAGGTTGACGGCGTTTATGACGCCGATCCGAAAAAGAATCCTAAGGCGCGGAAATTTGAAACAATCGGTTATGACGAGGTCATCAACCGCCAGTTAAAAGTCATGGATACGGCGGCGGTGGCTTTGGCGCGGGAAAATAACATCCCGGTAGTGGTTTTTGCCCAGAATGCTCCCGACGCGCTGATGAAAGCGGTGTGCGGGGAAGGAAGTTTTACGATAATTAAACATGAGGTACAATAATGTCTGATTTTGATGCAATTAAGAGTGACGCCAAAACGAGAATGGATAAAACGCTGGAAACGCTGAAAGCCGATTTTTCCGGGTTGCGGGCCGGGCGGGCGCATGCCAGCCTGTTGGACGGGATTATGGTTGAGGCTTATGGCAGCATGACGCCGCTTTCGCAGGTCGGAACCATCAGCGTTCCCGATGCGCGGACATTGTCGGTCAGCGTCTGGGATCGCAGTATGGCCAAGGCGGTTGAGAAGGCAATCCGCGAATCTGATTTGGGCTTGAATCCGGCATCGGACGGGCAGCTTATCCGCATTCCGATCCCGCCGCTCAGCGAAGAACGCCGCAAAGAGCTGGTTAAGGTTGCGGGGAAATATACCGAAGCCGCCAAGGTGGCCGTTCGCAACATCCGCCGCGATGCGCTGGACGGGATTAAGAAGCTGAAAAAAGACAACGCCGTTTCCGAAGACGATGAAAAAAGATTTGAAAACGAAGTGCAAAAGCTGACCGACGAGGCAATTAAGAAGATTGACGAGCAGCAGGCGACTAAAGAAAAGGACATTTTGCAGGTATAGCCGGAAATCTTTTTGCCGTTATCCGGGCGGGGAGACGGCAGGATATTTTTTTGAGGCGAGTTAAAATAAACGAGGACTGTTTTGAGTAAAAAAGAGACGCAAATACTGCAGCATATGGCCATTATTATGGACGGAAACGGCCGCTGGGCCGCCAAACGCGGTTTGCCGCGGTCTTTGGGGCACAAGAAGGGAGCCGAACGGGTGCAGGAGATTGCCCGGGCTGCCGGAGAAATGGGAATAAAGTATCTGACACTGTATGCTTTTTCGACAGAGAACTGGCAGCGTAGCGCCGAAGAGGTGGACGCTTTGATGGGGCTGTTGCGCCAATATCTGAAGAGCGAACTGTCCGAACTTCAGAAAAACGGCGTGCGCATTATTTTTATCGGCGAACGGGATATGTTGCCTGCCGATATATCCGAGGCAATGTATCGTTTGGAGGCGGAAACCCAGAATAACGACAAAATGACTTTGTGCATTGCGCTGAGTTACGGTTCCCGGCAGGAGATTGTCGGTGCGGTGCGCAAAATTGCCGCTTTGTCCAAACGCGGCGACATTTCTCCCGAGGAAATTGACGAGAAAATGTTTTCAGACATGTTGTACACCAAAGGGATTCCGGATCCGGATTTGGTGGTGCGCACCAGCGGGGAGCAGCGGGTCAGCAACTATCTGCTGTGGCAGTTGGCGTATGCGGAATTTTATTTTTCCGATGTTTTGTGGCCGGATTTTGACCGCGAAGAACTCGAGAAAATTGTTAAGAACTTTCAAACACGGGAGAGAAGGTATGGAAAAGCGTAAAATCAGCTCGTTAGGATTGCGGATAATTTCTTCGCTGGTAATGGTGCCGCTGGTGGTCGGGGCTGTGTATTTTGGTAATCCGTACTTGTTTTTGTTATTGTTGCTGACGGGGGCAATGTTGTGTTGGGAGTGGAGTTCAATGATTAAGAGCGCCAATCCGGCTCTGTATGCAACAATTTATACGGTTTGTATGGTGATTTCGGTATTGTTTCCGCTTTCTCTGTTGTGGCTGATTATAATTCTTTTTGCAGGCATTTTGGCAGCCTATAAGGCTAGAAAGGAAGCACACCCGGTGCTGCTGGCGCTTGGGGTTCCGTATATTGCCCTGGGGCTGGGTTCAATCGCGTGGATTTATCAGGTGACGGACTGGGTCGGCATCATGTGGCTGATTTTGGCGGTTTGGAGTGTCGATGTCGGCGGATATGTCTTCGGGACAACCCTTAAAGGGCCAAAACTGGCGCCGAAAATCAGTCCGAACAAGACTTGGTCGGGATTGATTGGCGGCGTTGTGCTGGCCGGTGTGGTTTGCGGGTTTTTTTGTTATTGTCTCGGCTTGCAAAGTGTGGCGTTGATTGCTTGGACGGCGGGGGCCATGGGGCTGGCGTTTGTCGCGCAGATCGGCGATTTGTGCGAATCGGCAATCAAACGGCGTTTGGGATTGAAAGATTCCAGCAATCTGATTCCGGGGCATGGCGGTGTTTTTGACCGGATTGACGGCTTGCTTCTGGCGGCTCCGGTTATGTATATTATGATAATTTTGCTGTAAGGATTAAGCGAAAATGGATTGGCTGATTAATATTTTTTATTATTTGGTACCGTTTCTGGTCTTATTGGGGATTTTGGTTTTTGTGCATGAGCTGGGGCATTTTGCCATTGCCCGTTTGTGCGGGGTTAAGGTTGAAGAGTTTTCAATCGGTTTCGGCCGCGAAATCTGGGGCTTTAACGACAAGCACGGAACCAGGTGGAAAATTGCGATGATTCCGCTCGGCGGTTTTGTAAAAATGCTCGGAGATGCCGATGCCAGCAGCGCAACGGCAGGAGAAGAGGCCAAAGAGCTTTCCGAAGCCGAGAAAAAACAGTCTTTTACCTTTCAGCCGCCTTCAAAGAAGCTGGCTATTGCCGTTGCCGGACCGGCAGCCAACTATGTCTTTGCGATTTTGATTTTTACCGGCATTTTTTATTTTATGGGCAAGATGACCTTTCCGCCGGTTATCGGAGAGGTTGTGGCCGGCGGTGCTGCCGAGCAGGCCGGCATGAAAGTCAATGACCGGGTTTTGAAGATTAATGGCAAAGATGTTGAAAGTTTTACCGATTTGCAGCGCGAAGTCGATTTGATTACCGACGGAAAGGCTAAGCTGGAGATTGAGCGCGACGGCAAGGTTTTGCCTTTGAACTTGACTTTGAAGGAGATTGAAATTGACGGCGCGGACGGCAAAAAAGTCAAAAAAGCCATGCTGGGGGTACGTTCGGTGAATGTGGTCGAAGTTCAGAAGGAAGACCTGTCTTTGTGGCAGGCTTTGAAAAATGCTTCGGATGAGGCTTGGACCGTAACCGAATCGACGCTGCGCGGCGTCGGACAGATGCTGACCGGGCGGCGGAATGCCGATGATGTTGGCGGCGTTATCCGTATTGCGGAGATGACCGGAGACATCTCCAAACAGCACAGCCTGATGAGTTTTTTGGTTTTCATGGCGCTGCTGTCGATTAATCTCGGGTTGATCAACCTGTTTCCCATTCCGGTTTTGGACGGCGGGCAAGTGGTGATTTGCCTGATTGAAATTATCACCAGAAGAGAAATGAACGAAAAAGTCAAGGAATACATGTTCCGGCTGGGATTGGCGCTGATTTTGGCTCTGCTGGTTTTTGCAACGTGGAATGATTTGACTCATTTGTTTGACAGATTGTTTGTAAAAGATTAAGAATAAGAAAAGTTGAATTTTAAAGGAATGTTGCCGATGAAAAAGATTGGTGTTTTGGGACTAACGTTTTCTCTGCTGTCTGCGACTGCGGTGAACGCCGCCGACATTTATGTCAAGGGAATCAATATTTCCGGATTGCAGCGGGTGGAGCAGGAAACGGTGCTTTCTTATATTGACATTCAGAATAACAAGAATGTTTCGCAAGAGAAACTGGACGAGGCCTTAAAACAGCTTTATGCAACCGGTTTGTTTACTGACGTGTCCTTTAATGTGGCGGGAGACAATGTCCTGAATATTAAAGTGGTGGAGAATCCGATTGTTAACAAACGGGCCTTTGACGGCAATGACAAAATCGGCGACGAGATGTTGGAGACCGAGGTTCAGCTCGGGCCCCGCTCAATTTATTCCCGGGCCAAGGTTCAGGAAGACGTGCAGCGGATTTTGGAGGTTTATAAGCGGGCCGGGCGGTATGCTGCGGTGGTGGAACCAAAGATTATCCAGCGCGATCAGAACCGGGTTGATTTGATTTATGAAATTGACGAAGGGCCGGAAGCCAAAATCAGCAAAGTTAATTTTATCGGCAATAAGCATTATTCGGATGACGATTTGCAGGAAGAAATTATGAGCAAGGAAAGCCGTTGGTACCGGATTTTTTCTTCCAAAGAAACTTATGATGCCGAAAAGACCAATTATGACAAAGAATTGCTGCGCCGTTTCTATTTGAGGCACGGTTATGCCGATTTCCGCGTGGTTTCTGCCGTCGGTGAGCTCAGTCCCGACAAGAAGTCGTTTGTTTTGAACTATATTCTTGATGAGGGGCGCCGCTATAAGGTTCGTAAGATCGACGTGGTTTCAAAATTGTCGGAGATTGACGTTAAGCCGATGTTTGACGAAGTTACTTTTGAGAGCGGCGACTGGTATAATGCCGATGAGGTTGAAAAGTCCGTCAATGCCCTGACTGACGAGCTGGGCAAGAAGGGGTTTGCCTTTATTGAAGTTGAGCCGGAGCTGATTAAAAATACCCAGACCGGCGATATTGACGTTATTTTCAACATTATGGAGGGGGACCGGATTTTTGTTGACAAGATTAACATTACCGGCAACACCCGGACGGAAGATAAAGTTATCCGCCGCGAATTCCGTATTGATGAAGGCGATGCCTTTAATGCCGCCAAGATTCGGGCTTCGCGCCGTAATGTGGAAAATCTGGATTATTTCAGCAAGGTTGATATCCAGACCGTTCCCAAAGACAATAACAAAGCTGACATTAACGTAAAAGTTGATGAAAAATCAACCGGATATTTTAATGTCGGTGTCGGCTATTCGACGGTTAACGGCGCTTTAATCCGAACCGGCGTGGTTGAGAACAACTTCCAGGGAAAAGGGCAGCAGTTGGGGGTAGACCTGGCCGTTTCTCAACGAACCAAGGAGTATGATATCAGCTTTACGGAGCCTTATTTCCTGGGACGGCGTTTGAGTGCCGGCGTTGATTTGTTCCGTACCGAGGAAGATTATCAGGATGAGGGGTCTTATGACAGCGAAACGACCGGCGGACGGCTGCGTTTTGGTTGGAACTACACCGATGACTTGTCTCAGCAATTCCGTTATACCCTGCGTGAAGACAAAATTGCCAACGTTGATGATGATTCTTCCATCTATATTAAAAAGGAGGCCGGAAAATCAACAGGTTCTTCCGTCGGGCAGACGTTAGTTTATGATAAGCGCGACAGCGCCATCAACCCCAAAGAGGGGTATTATCTCTCCTTTGGCAATGATGTTGCCGGGTTGGGCGGTGATGAAAAGTATCTGCGTTTTGATACCAAGGCTTATCAATATTATACCATGGCTGATTATTATACTTTGAAGATGTTCCTCAATGCCGGATATATTGCCGGTTACGGCGGAAAAGACGTTCGTTTGTCACAACGGTATTATCTGGGCGGTTCCAATATGCGCGGTTTTGAGTTTGCCGGTATTGGTGCCCGTGACCGTTATACTGATGACGCTTTGGGCGGTAACTGGATGGTTTATACCGGTTCGGAGCTGATGTTCCCGATTGGGCTTGACGAAGTCGGCGTTCGCGGCCGCACTTTTGTTGACGTGGGAATGTTGGGCAAGCCGGATGGCATTGACCGCCATATTGTCGAGTATTCTTCAAGTCCGCGTGTTGCAACCGGTTTTGGTTTCCAATGGCTGTCGCCGATGGGGCAGATTGACGTTGATTTTGCCTTCCCGGTTGTCAAAGAAAAATATGACAAGACAGAGGTATTTCGTTTGAATTTCGGTACCCGTCTGTAAAAGTTCGTATGATGGTTTATTAGAGCAGTTTTAGCGGGTCTCGAAAAACTCACGTAGGTCTTATCTACGCTCAAGTTTTTCTCGCCCTAAAAGCTGCTCTACTAAATCCATTTTCCGAACTTTTTATAAAAACTCGTATTGGGGGTCATTAGAGCTCTTTTCTGCGGTCTCAGAAAATCCACGTATTTCTATATACGCTAGGATTTTCTTGCAGGAATTTATACAGGGAATAAAGACAAATGGTTGATACAAGATTTTACAAGAATAACGGGCCTTTTACTTTGGGCCGAATTGCAGAAATTTGCGATGCCGAGCTTCTTGACGGTTCTAAAGCGCAGGAAAGAATCGTTGATTTGGCTTCAATGGACAAAGCCGGTTCTGAGGATTTGTGTTTTTTCTTTGATAAGAAGGCCAAGTCCAAGGCTGCGGAAATTAAGGCTAAAGCCTGTATGACGACGGCTGAGCTTAAAGAGTTTATTGCTCCGGGCGTGATTATTTTGATTTGTAAAGATCCCAAGCTCGCATCTTTGAAACTGAATGAAGCTCTTTATTCTTTGGCGGTTCCTCAGCCGGGAATTGCCGCTTCTGCCCGCATCAGTCCCGATGCCGTAATTGGTTCCGGGTGTTTTATCGGGGAGAACGCAGTTATAGCCGCCGGGGTTAAAATCGGCAATAACTGTCGGATTGAGGCAAATGCCGTTATTGATGAAAATTGTGAAATCGGCAATAATTGCCGGATTGGCGTTGGGGCGCATCTTTCTTACTGCCTGATGGGAAATGACTGTTATATTTTCAGCGGTGCGCGTATCGGTCAGGACGGTTTTGGCTTTATGATCGTCAACGGGCAGCATAAACGAATTCCCCAACTGGGCCGGGTGATTATCGGCAATGACGTTGAAGTCGGCGCTAATGCCTGTGTTGATCGGGGGGCGCTTGATGATACGGTAATCGGAGACGGCTGCCGGATTGACAACTTGGTTCAGGTTGCCCATAACGTCGTTTTGGGGCGGGGGTGCATTTTGGTTTCTCAGGTCGGGATTGCCGGTAGTACCCGTTTGGGCGATTATGTGGTTTTGGGCGGACAGGTTGGTTTGGCCGACCATGTTAATATCGGTAGCGGTACGCAAATTGCCGCACAGTCGGGGGTGATGAGCGATATCGGGCCGGGAGAGGTTATGATGGGGTATCCGGCAGTTCCGATTAAGCAATTTATGAGGCAGACTGCTTTTATTCAAAAAGCCGTCAAAAAATGAGAAATTAACTTAACTTTTGAAAAGAGGAAACTAAATGTCTGAAAACAGAGTATATACTACCGAAGAAGTGATGGCGCTTTTGCCGCACCGTTATCCGTTTTTTTTGGTTGACCGTTTGACGGTTGAAGAACCGGGCGTCAAAGGGGTTGGTTTGAAAAACGTAACCATGAATGAGGAATTTTTCCAAGGGCATTTTCCGGGTAATCCGGTTATGCCGGGCGTCTTGCAGATTGAGGCCATGGCACAGACGGCCGGGGCTTTGGTTTTAGCGGGCATGGAGGACTTGGGCGACAAAAAGCCGGGCGTATTTTTTATGTCGATTGACGGCGTGAAATTTCGTAAACCGGTCAAACCCGGCGACCAGTTGATGATGCATGTTGAAAAAGTCAAAGAACGCGGCAAGGTTTTTGTCTTTAAGGGAGAAAGCCGGGTAGACGGAAAAGTCGTCTCGGAAGCCGAATTTACGGCAATGATTGTGATGTAATCAGAAAAAATGCCGATTTGCAGCCCCGGAAATCCGGGGCTTATTTCTTGTAAGCGGCGCGACGGATACGATCATTAATTGCAAGCCCGAGGCCGGTTTCAGGGATTGGAGACATGGCAATGCCGGTATAACCGGATTGAGAATCGGCATAACGCATATAGGAAAAAAGGTTAGCCGCGGCTTCTTTGGTGTCTCCTGAAGGGCTCAGATTAAGATTGGCGCCGGCAACCTGCCCGAAGCCGATGAAAAATTCCCCGGGCAGCGGTGTTTCTGCATTAATTCGCATTGGGTGCGCCGGAGCATAATGTTTGAGCATTTGGCCCGGAGAGCTTGGCAAGTCGGGATTGCCGCGGGAAATCAGTATCTTTTCATTTAAAAAGCCTTCAAGTTCTTCCAGGCTCAATCCTCCGGCACGGAGCAAAACCACATGCTTTCCGGTAACGTCAATAATGGTGGATTCAACTCCGACGCTGCATGGTCCGCCGTCTAAAATCATATCGACTTTTTCACCCAGGCTTTCATACACATGCCGGGCAGTAGTCGGGCTGATGGTTTGGGATTTGTTGGCAGAAGGGGCGACAATCGGGACACCGCTTTTTTTTATCAATTCCAATGCAACGGGATGATTGGGCATTCGGACAGTTATGGTTCTGAGGCCGGCACAGGCCAAATCTATAGCCGGGTCGGTGTCTTGCTGAAAACGCGGCAAGACGAAAGTCAGCGGTCCCGGCCAGTATTTCTTTGCCAAAGCCATTACCCGTTCGTCCGTTTGGGCGTAGGTTTTGAGAAAATCCAGTTCGGCAATGTGCGAGATCAGCGGGTTGAAGGCCGGACGTCCCTTGGCGGCAAAAATGTCAGCCACGGCTTGCGGATTATAAACATTTGCGCCCAGCCCGTATACGGTTTCGGTTGGCATGGCGACGAGGCCGCCGTTTTGGATAATCTCGGCCGCCTGCTTGATGTTTTCTGATGTCGGTTTGCATATCTCTGTCATAATTTACTCTTTGTATACTTATCTTAAGCTATTGTAAAGAGTGAAAATGAGGAGAAACGCCGATGGTCATGATTATGTTCAAATCTGTTGCGGAAGGAAAGTCCGGAAACGGAATTCCTTTTGAAAAAGACCGGGAAAATCAGGGGCGGAAACTGCTGCGAAAATATGCCCGGAGGCAGGAAAACCTGACTCTGGAAGCGGGTGGATTGTCGGAAGAAGAGGTTTGCGATTTGGCTTTGGGGGCGGAGCTTGAGGATTATTGCTTTGACAAGTATGACAACAAGCCGGCTTCCTCTTATCCTAGATTGGAGAGCATAACTTTGCGGGTTGGAAACCCGTTGGCGATGCGGTTGGCTTATGAACCGTATGCCGCGTTGGCGAATGCCGTCAGGTTTGCCCGCGATTTGTTCAACGAGCCGGAAAGTCTGTATCAGACCGAGCAATATTTTTTTGAGATTAAGCGTTTGGAATATCTGGGGCTTTATTTTAAGGATTTGGGCGAGGGGCTGGTGATGTTGGAATGGAAAGGGGCGGAAGATGCCGAGCCGGTTGTTTTGGCTGCGACAGACCGTAAGGCTGCCGCGGTCGGTGCCGGAGTGATGAAAGCGGCGGCTTTGCAGAAATTGCCGGGGCAAGTTCGGGCTTATTTGAAAATTGAGGGGATACTTAATGATTTTTTGATAAAGAATCCTATATACATAAAACAAAATTTGCAAAATGATGCGGCTGCGGCGGAGGAACTTCGCCGGCTGTATGGTATAATCAGGGAGAAGCATAATGCGTAAAGATGAAAGAATCGGCCGTTTGGCAGAAAATTTAATCAAAAATTCGGTCCGCCTGGAGAAAGGCGAACAGATTTATATTGAGGCAATCGGAATGTCGACACTGCCGTTGATGCAGGAGTTGGTACGGGCGGCGACTGAAGCCGGCGGCGTTCCTTTTTATTATTTTAACGACCAGTCTTTGCAAAAGGCCTTTATTGAGCAGGCATCGGTTGCACAGATGAAAGCCCAGGCCGAGATACATAAAAAGCTGATGGCTTCTTCACAGGCTTATATCGGTGTCCGCGGCAATGACGACTTGTTTCAGATGTCTGCGGTGGTGGAAGACAAAATGAATGATTATCAAAAATATTATTGGAATCCGGTTCATTCGGAAATCAGGGTACCGCAGACGAAGTGGTGTGTTTTGCGTTATCCGAATGCGGCATTTGCGGCGATGTCCAAAATGTCGCTGGCTGATTTTGAGGATTTTTATTTTGATGCCTGTCTGGTCGACTATGTCAAGATGGGAAAGGCCATGAAACCGTTAAAGAAACTGATGGACAAGACTAAAAAAGTCAGGATTAAGGCGCCGGGGACGGATTTGGAATTTTCAATTGCCGGGTTGAAAGCGGTTGTGTGCGACGGCGACAAAAACATACCCGACGGTGAGGTTTATACGGCACCGGTTAAAAATTCCATCAACGGCGTGGTGCAGTTTAATACGGAAACCTCTTATCTCGGCAATGTTTTTTCTAATATCCGGTTGGTTTTCAAGGATGGCAGGATTGTGGAAGGATGTTCGCAAACCAATGATGACAAGTTTCAGAAAATTTTAGATATGGACGAGGGATCGCGATATATGGGCGAATTTGCCCTGGGAGTTAACCCTTATGTGACCAAGCCGATGTTGGATATTTTGTTTGATGAAAAAATTTGCGGGTCTTTTCATATGGCAATCGGCAATTCTTACGAAGACGAGACCAATAACGGCAATAAGTCGGCTATTCATTGGGATTTGGTTCAAATGCAGGACAAGGAGCACGGCGGTGGCGAAATTTGGTTTGACGACGTCTTAATCCGTAAGGACGGCAGATTTGTTCTTTCTGAATTGGAAGGGCTTAATCCGGATAAGTTAAAATAGGCACGAAAAAAGCCTCCGTCAGGAGGCTTTTTTTTGAACAATCAGCGTCGGTGCTGTGCCATTTCATAAATGGCTTCCTTGTAGAGGGCATTGCGTTCTTTGCTGTTTATGATGCCGATGTACTTGCTGTCTTCTTCGCGCAATTGCTCCAGTTCTTTTTCAGGACGGAGAGCCAGGCGTTCGCATTCTTTGATAAATTCTAACTTGATGCGGGCACTAATTTCAGGGCGGGTTGCCGGATCTTTCAGCCAGGCTTTGAAACTTTCGTTATCCGCGCCGTAACTGCTGCCGACTTTGGCCGCTGCTACCAGCGAAGCGCGGGACTCTATAGCCCGTCGGTTGGCTCCGTGGTGTTGGGCAAAGGCTGAATTTTCGCCTTCCGGGGTATAGTATCGAATATATTTGTTTCCGTTTTCTGTTTGATAACGTTTAAATTCTTTAGGCATTTAAAATCTCCATAAAAATCATTTTATGCGATTATTCTAGCGGCTTTATCTGCGGAGTCAAAAGCCGTTGAAATTAATCAACAAAAATTTGGGTAAATCCATGTATTACAGGTATCATCAGATATGGAAAAAACAACTAATATTTAGGCGAGGTTGTTATGGAGGCGGAAATTTCGGCGAATCGGCAATTTTCAAAAAAAACTCCGCCGAAGCGGAGTTTGCAGAAAAGTTTTTTTAATATTCAGGAATTACCTCGGAATATGAAATGTTCCGCAACGAAGCCAAACGTCGGCGGAGATCCATGTCCAGTTCGCACAGGCAGGGAAAACCGTGGTGAGTATTTACCATCCAATACCTTTTTTCAAAACGGAATTCGTCGTTAATTTTAAATTTATGAAGATATTGCCGTTTCAAATCGAGATGAAAATCCTGATTTTGGAAAATCGGGTGGTAGTGCACCGGCTTGTCTGCCGAACCGGCAGCCCAGATACAGGTCAGCATTTTGTTGCTTGAGCTGTCGAATACGCCGTAGCAGGCATAAGGTTTGTCACAAACACCAAGTTCTCGGACTGCCTCAGATTCCAGTATTTCGGTATAGCTTCTGATAATCAAAGATACCGAAGGACGCGAGCCGGAAGATATCTTGATTGAGGCGTAGCGATGAAGCTTTTCCCTATACAGAAACGCTTGACCGCCGGTTAATGTCCTATAGCCGCCAAGCGGTTGGGAAAGCATTTGGTGCCGGCCGATTTTGGTGCTTAGAGCATAGGTTCCGAGATAGGAATAATACCATCCCAGCGTTTTGCCGTCTTTGGAAATTACCAAGTTAATGGCGCTGGCCGAATATAAAAAACCTTGTTCTTTAAAATACTTAATCGCTTTTTCGCGAGTTAAAAAACATGATACTGCCATAATTGTATTTTTTTTAGTTTATAAAAATTTTTTTCTGTATTTAATGTACAAAAAAATAGACTTAAAAGCAAGAGAAAAATGAATTACGGCAAAAATATAGCAAAAAATACTTGTAACTGTTGCGATCTTGTGTTAGAAAGGAGCAAAACAAATTATCTTTATTTATTAATTTTTAAATTTTTATGTTATGGCTAAAAAATTAAATGAAACAGAAAGAGAACAAATTCTTAGACTTGCAGATTGGTGTGTTTGCCGCAGCGGCGATATCTTGGCATATAATTCAACCTGTGGAAATTTTCAGCCGGTAGAAAGCTTTACTCTTAAAAACATTCCCCAATTTGATGCACTTTTGATTATCGGCGGTTATCCGCGCCCGGTGATTCATGCCGGCAATGTTTTGTGTGCCTATAAGCAGCAATACGGAACGCTTCCGGAGTTTATGACCGTTGGACGGAGGCCTAACAAAGGGCAGGTTCTGACTGACAATATTGCTGTTTTGACTGAAAATGCGATGATTATGTTGGGTTTTGACGAGCAATGGGTTCGCAAGAACCATATCGAAGCAACCAGTACGGACAGCAAAGGCAATATTGAGGAAATTAAATATATTGTTGAGCATTCGGCGGCAATGTGTTTTAAGAGTCGTCCGCGAATCGGAGTGGTTTCTGAGCCGGGATATCTTTTGCGGCTGGCGCAGGAATTGTCTTTTTTTCTGCCGCAATATGAGTTTGTTTATTATGAAACGCCGGTTTCTAAAGATAAAAAACGGACTTTTGATTGTGAGAACCTTGACGGCTACGGTGCTGACGTTATCATTGCAGGGGCCTTGAATTCGCTGCGGCAGTGGAATGAACGGCGTTTGTCTCTGTCACGGGAGAAGATGAAGGCGGCGCCGACGCTTGGGTTTATTCGCAAGTTTGTCGGTTATGGATATTGTTTTTATATGGAGCCTGAAATGCTGGCTGAACTTGGGTATTCCGAAGATGAGATTTCTCTTATGCTGGTTACCCGGCGCCAGGAGGTTTTGGGCGTAGACGCTTATGGGCATAAGGTTGGTGAGCCGATGCCTGATGCAGATACCGAAATCTTTATGGATAAGGTTCGGAAAATGATTGTATCTGCGAAGAAAAACTAAAGACATTTTTATTTTTCCGTAGGCATTTTTTATTGTGAAGGCAGACTGTTGTGAAACAGGCTGTCTTTTTTTTATTGGTATGGGGATGAAATTTTTGTTGGCGGAGAAGAATGGAGCGTTTTCGGTTGCAAAAAAAACTCCCCGGAGCAAATCCGGGGAGCTTTTAGTCTAATCAAACCGCCTATTCGGAAACCTTGAATTCGGACATATGTTCCAACAGAGAGCGTTTTTCTTTTACATTCTCCTGAGCCTTGTTGAGCAAGGTTTCATACCGTTCCGGATTTTGTTTGTTGACAATTTGGAAACGGGTTTCATTGGACATATAATCAGACAACGGTTTGCTCGGCGCTTTGGAATCCAACATCAGAGGCGCTTTGCCTTCTTTGATGTTTTCCGGATTGTAGCGATAGAGCGGCCAGCTGCCGGTTTCAACGGCGTTTTTCTGGTGGCTCAGACCGTCAGCCAGGTTAAAGCCCTGGGCAATACAGTGAGAGTAAGCAATGATGATGGACGGGCCGTCATAAGCTTCGGCCTCGTTCATTGCTTTGATTACCTGAGCGTCATTGGCACCGAAAGCAACCTGAGCAACATAGACATTGCCGTAGGACATGGCAATCATGCCAAGATCTTTTTTCGGCAGAGCCTTACCAGCCGTAGCGAACTTGGCCGAAGCGCCCATCGGGGTTGCTTTGGACTGTTGTCCGCCGGTGTTGGAATATACGCCGGTATCCATAACCAGAATGTTGATATTGCGGCCGGAAGCGATGGCGTGATC
>UQFU01000025.1 GCA_900540425.1 uncultured Alphaproteobacteria bacterium | reverse complement strand
GCCGTGGTCAAGAACAAAACCTACTCTCCCGGCGGCGCCCCCCGCCAATATACGAGATAGCAGCGGACAAATTTATTCAAGGGAACAGGAGTTTTTGAAATGGACAATAAAAGGCTTTCGTATTATTCCAATCTAATCGGCTATATCTTTACCTTTATGGAAGTTGTTGACAATGGCAGTATCCTGAACGAAAAAGCATTGCAGAATTTGGAAGACGCAAAAAAAATGGCAGCCGAAGTCGTGGAACTCCCCAAAGAAAAAAGAACCGAAGCCATCACCCGCGCCCTGCCCGGCGTAGACATCGAACGTATCGGGCAGCACCGGATTGTTACCTATAAAGGCAAAGGCTTTCAGGTCAAAAATACCGGTACGCCCAAGCGAATTGAAGAAATTTATCAGCCGTTAAATTATGAAGACGTTCAAAACTTTTTGCTCAGCCATGAAGTTTATAACAAAATCATGCGAGAAAACCGTCAATAAAACAGATAGGACAAGGCAACCGCCGCAATAATTCCGGCAAGGTCGGCAAGCAATGCACAAGGCAGCGCGGCGCCGACTTTGCTGATTCTGACGGCCCCGAAATAAACGGCCAAAACATAGAATGTAGTTTCGGTTGACCCTTGGATAACCGCAGAAACAAAAGCCGGGAAGCTGTCCGCCCCATAAGTCTGCATCGTTTCAATCATCATTGCCCGGGCACCGCTGCCGGAGAGCGGCTTCATAAATGCCGTCGGCAAAGCGGCAACAAAATCCGTATTCATGCCGCAAAGCGAAAAAAGCCTTTCAAATCCCTGCACCAGATAGTCCAAGGCTCCGGAGGCACGAAAAACACCAATGGCTACCAACATTGCAACCAAATAAGGGATAATCCTGACGGCAATTTCAAACCCCTCTTTGGCCCCTTCGATAAAAGTTTCATAAACGTTCAGTTTTTTGATTAAACCGGCGGAGATAAAACCGACGACAAAAGCAAAGAGGATAAAATTTCCCCAGGCCGCCGAAAGTTCCAAACGCCGTTCCGGCTCAAGACTGCCAAAATACCAAGCAACGCCGGCGATAAAACCAAAGGCTCCCAACAAATAGGCCAAGACGACCCGATTGAAAATATTGAGCTTCTGAACTGCCGCCACCGCCAGAAAGCCCACCAAGGTCGAAACCGAAGTTGCACACAAAATTGGCACAAAGACGGCGCTGGGGTTCGTCGAACCTAATTCCGAACGATACATAAGGATACTGATCGGAATCAGCGTTACCGCCGAAGCGTTAATCACCATAAACAAAATCTGGGCATTGCTGGCCCGGTCTTTATGCGGGTTAATCGCCTGCAACTGCTCCATCGCCTTCAGGCCCATCGGGGTTGCGGCGTTATCAAGCCCCAAGACATTGGCCGCCATATTCATAATCATCGAGGACATAGCCGGAGAACCGGCAGGAACATCGGGCATAATCCGACGAAACAGCGGTTGCAGCCCGCGAGCCAGCAGAGCAGCCATTCCCGAACGTTCGGCAATCTTCAGCAGGCCCAGCCAAAGGCAAAGAATACCGGTCAGGTTCAGGGAAATCAGAAAAGCCGACTTGGCATCGGCAAACGTTGCGTTTATCAGAGTTGTCCAAACCGCAGTATCGCCGCCCCATAAATTGCGACAAGAAGCAACGGCAAAAGCAATCAGAAAAAATCCGGCCCAGATAAAGTTCAGCATAGGCATTCTCCAGTTTATGCCGGCATTTTAGCCTGAAAAGATAAAAATATCGCTAATAAAAAAGGCTGCCCGTTTGAACAGCCTTTCATTTTTTATACTTCTCCGCCGTTTTCTTCCTGGTATTTTTTCTTTTCCCGAAGGAAGACAACAACGCCATAAGGAATTGACAAGGCGTAAAGGAAGGTAGCAAAGCCCAGCGTAAACCACGGCTGCGTCATCAGCGAACTGACAAAGAGGGCGACAACAATCATCAAGAAAATCAGCCCGCTTTTGGTTACCCGCAGGTGTTTGGTCGAAAACGTCGGAATTCGACTGACCATTAAAAACGACACGACGCAAAGCAAAGTTCCGCAAAAAGCGTGTGAACGGACAAAAGTCAGTTCCGGCGTGTCAAAAGAAATCAACAGGGGCATCAATGCCAGAGCGGCCGCGGCCGGAGCCGGAACGCCGACAAAAAAATGCGTCCAATATTCGGGCTGCGGTTCATCATCAAGCATAGTATTAAAGCGCGCCAAGCGCATAGACATGCCGATTGCCATCAGCAGGCAGAAAAACCAGCCGTATTTGGGCAAATCAAACAAAGACCATTGATAAAGAAGGATTGCCGGCGCCACGCCAAAGCTGACAAAATCGGACAGCGAATCCAGCTCGGCGCCAAACTTGGTCGACCCTTTCAGCAGGCGGGCAACACGTCCGTCAAACCAATCAAACAAAGCGGCAAAGAAAATACAGACGACGGCTTTGGTCCAATCTTCCTGAATGGAATAACGGATTGAGGTTACGCCGGAGCAAAGCGCCAACATGGTAACGATGTTCGGAGCAATCTTGCGAAAAGGCAAAGCCTTGAGTTTCTGTTTTGAAATCTGCAACTTGTTATTAATTTTTTCCACTATCTTATCACTCCTTCAACCTGAGCCGCACCGCTTTCCAAATTGGCAATGACAGTTTCGCCGGCAACCATCGTCTGGCCGAGACAAACCTGAGGCTCTACCCCTTCCGGCAGATAAACGTCCAGCCGCGAACCAAAGCGGATCAGCCCAAAGCGTTCGCCGGCCTTATAAGCCTGGCCGGGTTGGGCATGGCACAAAATACGGCGGGCAACCAATCCGGCGATTTGGACAAAGGCAATCTCCTTACCGCTTTTAGTTTTCATGGACAGGAGCTGACGTTCATTGTCTTTGCTGGCCTTATCCAGAGTGGCATTCAAAAATTTTCCGGGAACATAGACAGACTTAAGGATTTTTCCTTCGGCCGGAGCGCGGTTGACGTGAACATTAAACACACTCATAAAAACGCTGACACGGGTAAACTTTTTATCCCCCAGCCCCAGTTCTTCCGGCGCTTTAACTTTGGTAATCATCTGAACAATACCATCGGCCGGAGAAACGACAACGTTTTCAACATCGGGCGTTACGCGCTCCGGATCGCGGAAGAAATAAAAACACCAAATGGTCAGAACCAATCCAATCCAGCCCAGAGGCTGCCAGAGAATCGCCAACAGCGCCGTAACGGCAGCAAAAATGCCGACAAAACGCCAGCCTTCATTGTTAATATTAGGCAGAATATATCTGCGCCAGGAAATATCTATAGTCTTCATTTGGTGTCTTCCTTAATATAAATTTTACTCGTTTTTAACAAAGCATATTTTATGAAAAGAAACAAGTTTTATATTGCATTTATGATATTTTCTTTGTATAACACATTCGTATCGGGCACCTGTGGCGGAACAGGTAGACGCTGCAGACTTAAAATCTGTTGTCCGCAAGGACGTGCCGGTTCGATTCCGGCCAGGTGCACCATTTTTAAGATTTCCGCATTTATTGCGGATTTTTTCTTTTTAAACAATAGCTTATTTAGTCCGATTTTATAGATTTTGAAAACAGCAATTTTAAACAAATTATCGGACTTTTTGAGCGAAAGCTAAGAAAATCAAGCTTTTTACTAAATAAAATCCCAGTCCGATGACAATTAAATCTAAATTAAATAATTACATATTATCCTAATATAGCATTTCATCTAAAATGATCAGGAGCAATAAATTGGTTGCGAGCTTAATAAAATTATCATCTATTATACATTTTGAAAATATACAGGACTACAAAATACACCTTGCCTCAACAGATGGTCAGAGCGAGCCTCTAGATATTTTTTTAACTGATAAAAAGAGATGGATAGGATGGAATGAGTATAAACCACAAACTAATGCTTTTAACCGAAAATATATTATTTCTTTTGTAAATGTGTATTATGAAAAAGACACTTGGCTGTTCAGCGGAATTTATGAAGTTTCGGATATAAAAGAAGACAGATATGTAATCCACGAAATGCCTTTGTATAACGAATTTATTGGCAGACTAAAAGTAAATTTGAAATTTTGCGGTAGAAATCGTCGGTTAAATTTTGAAACTGTTTTTGATGAAATGTATGTAAAAACTATTTTAGAAGAACCTGTTAAATTTAAAAATTTTAAAAATTATAATTCTGTCAGTGTTAGTTATGCAGATTTAAAATTTATTATTGATAACCAATTACCGGACTGGCATACAGCATTGCAAAACATTTACGGGGTATATTTAATAAAAGACAAAAATAATGGTAAAGAATATGTCGGCTCGGCGTGTGGTGGCAGTGGAATATGGAACAGGTGGAAAGATTATGTTACCGATGGACACGGTGGAAATAAAGAATTAAAAAAAATTGTCAACGATAAAGGTTTTGAATATATACAAAATAATTTTCATTACACTTTGCTAGAGCAAATTTTAAATACAGCCTCAAATGAATATGTTATTTCCCGAGAAAATTATTGGAAAGAAGTTTTATTATCTAGGAAATTCGGATACAATTCAAATTAGGCAAATACATGAAATACTTTATATTTTTTATAGTTTTAATATTTTCAACGCAATGTTTTGGGAATGATTGTCATAATATAAAGGATAATGACCTTAAATATCTTTGTCTGAGCAGGAAAAAGAATCATCCGGTATATTGTAACAGCATAAAGAATCAGACTAAAAAACAATTTTGTTTGGCAATTGTAAAAAATGAAAAAAACTATTGTTATTCTATTAACAATGAAGATTTTAAAAACTACTGTCTGGCAATGGTTGATTAGGATTTTAAATTGCCTCAATTTTTCTTCCCAATTCCTTAAAATCCTCATAATCCTGAGTCCGATAACTGCACAGTATCGCGCACCATTTTTGAGATAGCACCTTTTGAGGTGCTTTTTTGTTATGTAAAGCAATGCTTTGAACTAGTCCGATTTTTACCATTTGAAAAAGACAGATTTTAAATAAATTATCGGACTTTTTGTGCAAACGCTAAGAAAATCAAGCTTTTTTCTAAATAAAATCCCAGTCCGATAAAATTGTTGAAAATTTAATTAAAAAATATATTGGGTGTAGATAGAATTTTTCAATAATTATTGCTCGGACAAAAATTTATTGTATTTTATGATTAATCTAAGTATGCTTTATTTCAAATTACCATTGTAAGGAGGTTATTGTGAGAAAATATACATTACTATTAGTTGGCTTTTTGATGGGGTGCACAATGAGCGTCTTTGCAAATAGCTATTTAAATACAGACGACAGAAATTTATCTGTAGCGCAAGCTTATATTGTATTAAAAGGGAATCATAATACAGTAGAAGAAGCAAATAAATTTGCCTCTTTAGTTAATTTTATGTCAGGGATGAGAACATTTGCTCAATATCATAATATCTTAAAAAACAAAGGAGATAAACAAGATAAGATTGAAGTTTGTTTAGCTGGAAGAAACTTGTTAACATATCAGAACATAATTTTTAGAGAGTACGAAGAAGGAAAGACAAAAGGAGATGAAACTTTTTCTATAGAATTCTTTAGAGAACTAGAAAAATGTTTAAATATGGATTAACCTAATGAACAATATTACGAACCACTTAGTGAACCTAAAAAAGAAAATAAAAAATGGCAATCAGTGATTTTTCAGATATAATTACAGCCTTTTCAACAATTGCTATGGCTTTAATTGCAGGTTTCGCTTTGCATACATGGCGCAAAGAATTTATCGGAAAGAGAAAAATAGAACTTGCCTGTCAAATAATGAAAAGCGTATATGATGTGCAAGATGCCATACTATATGCAAGAATTGGACGCATCAACGAACTTGATATTAAAGAGGTGGAACAGTGGGTACATTCGGAAAAGCAACGTGATCCTGAACACATGGGAATTTTTCCAGAAAGATATTTTGCATGGGTTCCTCATCGTAGATTGGCGGAAAGACAAGATAAAATAGAAAAACTGCAAAATTTTATGAATGATGCATGCTTGTATTGGGGATTGGAGTTAATGCAATTAATATATGAATTAACTGGATATACGCTTAAAATCAGGACTGCGGCAAAAGACCTGTATTATAGTGATACACATCAAAATCCCACAATATTACAAAATATACTATTTTCCAATAATGCTAATGATGACATTAACAAAAGGGTAAATGAAATTGTTGAAGAAATTAAAATAAATTTAGAGCCAATTTATAAGGATCAACACTTTAAATGGAAAAAATTATAATAAAATATGCTCTATATCTTTTATATTTGCCCCATTATTGATTACCCTCAAGTAATTCAATTTTCCTACCTAAGTCGCTGAAATCTTGCGTAAAATTAGTCCGCTAATTGTACAATATCGTGCGCCATTTCTTAAAATTGCCCACTTGAGAGCGTTTTTTTATTTATAAACCACGGTTCCCGGCCCGTTTTCTGCACACCCTGCAAAATTTGGGGCCTGCCCCGGAGCCCAATCTTACGGTATTGTGGCGCGACCGCCTGCCGATGAATTTTAAGAAGTTCGCTCAAGCAGATTTATCCTTTGAATTTTGACAGCATCGCTCCGTAATAAAAAAATATTGATATATCCTACAAAGAAGACTATACTTAATGTACTGATTTTTTTATTTATATGGGTTCATCATCTTTTTATAAACCGGGCATTTACAATACCCAAGATAAAAAGATTTATGGCAAAATTTACTGGAGGCGAAGCGCGATGACATATAAACCAACCGTTTATGAGCAAATTATTATTGATTATCTGTCTTCCGGCCTCAAAGATTTTAGCCATTATCAGCCGGAATGGGAAAAACGGGGATTTAAGGAAACAGATTTTGCACAATATATTGAAGACATCCAATACGCCCACAGCCTTATGCAGCAACCCGGTTTTAATGTCGTCAAAGCTTCTAACCAAGCCAAAGAACATGTTAAAAATCGCACCGGTATTGTAACGTTCACGTTAACCGATGAAGAAAAACAAATCGTATTGGAAGCAGAAGACAGAGGGCGCATCAAAAAAGGCGATATTGTCCGATATGAGGGTTATGACCGGGAAATAAAAGGGGTTGATTATTTGGATATCCCCAGAATCGCTGACGCTTTTGTTATTTTTTCAGGACATCCGGGAGCCGGCGCCGCGGCAGTCGAAGCCTGGTATCATGATTTTAAGAAAACGGGCCGCGCCAAAAAATTAGTATTTTTAGGATTACATGATAATCAGGGAAATACAAATTTTAATCAAAGCGGATTAAGATTTAACGTTAAATCTGAAGTTGAAATGTATGTCCGCTTTTTTAAGGCCTGCGGCGTTCCTAAAAAATTCATCAAAGAATGTCTGGTCACCCCCAAAGACATTTCAACCGCCGATAATATTGAAATGCTGGCAGAAATCCGCAACAGGTTTTTTGATAAAAGCAAAGATGTAAATTTTGTAATGTTTGGCTATCCTGCTTATCAAAAAAGAATAGCTTCCGAATTTGCTTTTGGGTTTCAAAAATTAGAAAACGAGAAAAAAGTTGCAGGAACAAACTTTTATATTCCTGACGTTCCTGTTTCGCAAAATGAAAAAGACCGCTATTTATCTTATGATAACCTCAATGGAATTGCGCAGGATATTATCATTGGCAACTGTATGGCTCATCCTTACAGGGTTTCTGCCGGCGGACGCTTTGATTCCAAACTAGGAAAATACCCGGATGAATTTAAGCCTCTGCTGCCGATATCAATGGTATATTCATATCCCAATGTTGCCCATGAACTGGCAGGAACCAATCTTGAGGTTGCCACCGTCATGAAAATCTTGCGAGCCATGCAGCATAAGGTTAAAGGCTGGGAAGATCCTAAACGTGTTGACAACACCATCAAAAGGTGCGCCCGGGAGCTGAGGAAAAAACTCACTCATAGCGGACTGCTGACCAATGATTTTGCTTCGCAACAGGGAAAAGCGAAATTATCAAAGTTTGCAAAGTTCTTTCAATCGGCAACAAGATAACAGCGTTGAGCAATTTTTATTGCCTTAACTGATATCGGAACAAAATTTAATGCCGTTATTTCTGCAAAGCGCTGTTAAGCCGTTGATAATCCTCGGCAACATTCAGCTTGACCTTATCCATGGCGCTCTGGACGGCTTGGATTGCGCAATAGCGGGCACCCTCCCGGCTGTTAAAGCCGTAATAAGCGGCAATCTTTGCCGTTCCGCGGCCGGTTTCAATATAAGAGGCGACAATTTCCTTATGATTATTCATAATCTCAACTTCTAATTCGACCTCACAAACCTGCTCGCCAACCGGAGCCCCGAAAATACTCGGAAGGTATAATGTAATCATTTGCAGAGCCGTTAAAGGATAATAGATGGCATTGTAACCATTATCAACATTACTCAGGCGAGCCTTAAATTCGCCGCTGATTTTACCGGTCGAGGCAGCGATATTGTTACGAACGTCATAATTAATAAGCGAGACAATATCGCGGGCACGGCTGTCCTGTTCATAGCTGCTGACCGAGCCGTAGAAGTTCAAACTGCCACTTTCGGCTCCGCTTCCTGATGAAATTTTGCGAACCGGGTAGGCTGTTTTCAGGCTGTCTTTGTCTACCTTGACGTCCAGAGCGGGAAGTTTGCTAACATTTGAATTGGGGCTGTGTAAATCATTGAAAGTTACTGTCCGGCAAGAAGCGGCCATCATCAGCACTGCCGGCAAAACAAAAATTTTTTTCATTAGTCCGTATCCTATATTTTAAGTAGTTCAGGTATTAGTATTGTTATATAAATCTGTTAAACAAGTCTTAGTTTTTGAAAAAAAATTTAATTAACAGATTAAAAACTTCTGTTATAGCATTATAAACAAAGAATCGGGAAAGGAGCCGCCATGAAGACAGAAAAGCAAAAGATGCAGGACGGAAGTTTGTATAATGCCGACGATGAAGAGCTGATACAAGAGCGCCTCAAGGCCAAGGAAGTTCTGTATAAATACAACCAAACGGCACCATCGGATCGGAAAGGACAGGAAAGAATCATATCCGGACTGCTGGGCGGACATGGGGACAACCTGAGAATCGTCGCACCGTTTTACTGTGATTACGGGTACAACATTCATGTCGGCAATAACTTTTTTGCCAACTTCGGCTGCACGATTTTGGACGGGGCGGAGGTTCATATCGGAAACAACGTATTTCTCGGCCCTAACGTCAACATTTATACCGCGACCCACCCGTTAGATGCCGAAAGCCGCAATCAGGGATTGGAATATGCTTATCCGGTAACAATCGGAGACAATGTCTGGGTCGGCGGCAATGTTGTAATCAACCCCGGCATTTCCATCGGGAAAAACAGCGTTATCGGTTCGGGAAGCGTGGTTACCAAGGATATTCCGGATCATGTTTTGGCGGCAGGAAACCCCTGCCGGATTATCAAATATCTGCAATAGGATTTTCCAACCGGGTAATGACATCTTTATAGAAGTTTATCATGGTTCGCACACGGGGAATGTTTTTGGTGTTTTTGTTGGCAAACAAGCGGCAGTTCAATACGCAGTCACAAGGAATATTATCCAGGCAAACCAAGCCGCTTTTGGTAAAGCTCAGCGGCATTATGCCGATGCCGGTTCCGTTCTCGACAACATTAATCAGCGTAAAAACATTATTGGAAATAAAGCAGATATTTTTAGCTTCTTTAGAAAGATCATGACCGCTGCAGCAAAGCAGATTTTTGTTGGTTCCCAGGACAACACGGTAATTTTTGAGCATATCGTCCATGTTAATCGGATATCCGTTGCGGGCAAGGTACTGCGGCGATGCAAAAAAGCCGCACTTGATTTTCTTCTCCGTTATCAAACTTAAATTCTGTTCATCAATATTGGCATAGGTGATGGCAATATCATAATCGGCCTCATGAAGCTTGGGAAAATCAAGCGTCGTTACCGAATTTACCGACAGTTCAGGATAAAGGTCAAACAAAACCGACAAATCATGCGGCACCAGATAGGACGCAAACCCCATAGACAGGAAAACACGGACTTCTCCTTTTACTTCTTTATTTTCATGCCGAATACTGTAAATATCATCCAGAATCTCTTTGACTTTTCCGGCTTTGTCGGCAATCCGACGGGCAACGTTGGTCAAATTGCTGCCGCGGCTACTGGTTGACAGTAACTTAACGCCCAGTTCCTGTTCCAAATTATCAAGGTATTTATTAATGGTGTCAACCGAAGTATTTAATGCTTCTGACGCTTTACGTTTACCAGCATGTTGCTCAACAGCCCGGAGCAATAAAATACTCTCCAAGTTGGCAATATCCTTCTTACTTATCATTTTCTCCTCGCATCCTGTTTTTGCCGAAGCTTCAAGGCGGTCGGAGAGTTCAGAAATCAAATGCATTGAGATGATCCTTTAACCTTTAAAGTCATTGAAGACTTCTGTACATTCGTTAAAGCTCCCCGGCCTCAGATAAGATAAGCAGGCGATATTTTGCCCCTGAATACGGGCCCGGTGCAATATCATTTCACCGCAATGCATTGAGCTTCTGACGGCTCAGACAAACTTGAAACTGTTAAGTATCAATTAGTCATAACTCAGTATAAAAAGAGCTGTCAATTAATCAATAACCTATTTTTGGATATCAGGTATCGAAAAATTAGAACACTTATCTTTTTTTGGTATATAAATTTCTATCGTTTATCAAGTATTATTTTAAAATGTTTGCATAATCGGAAAATCTAAGCTACTGTGGGGAAAAAATTAATTTTAACGAGGCTAAAAATGAGCAAAATTACCTGGAAACCCGGAACTCTTCTTTCGCCGGTTCCGCCGGCCTTAATCTCCTGCGGAACGGTCAAAAATCCCAATGTCATGACAGCCGCCTGGACCGGCATCATTGCCTCGGAACCGCCGATGACCTATGTTTCTATCCGTCCGGAACGTTATTCGCATGAGATTATCAGCGAAAGCAAAGAATTTGTCATTAATCTGACTACTTTGCCGCTGGTTTCCGCCGCCGATTATTGCGGCGTCAAATCCGGACGCAACGTTGACAAGTTTAAGGAAATGAAACTGACCGCCCTGCCCTGTTCGGCAGTCAAAGCGCCACAAATTGAAGAAAGTCCGGTTTCGATTGAATGCCGGGTTAAAGACATTCAACATTTTGGCACGCATGACATGTTTTTGGCAGAAATTGTCGCCGTCAACATTGATGATAAATATCTTAACGAGGAAGGCCGGCTGACGCTCGAAAAAGCCGGGTTGATTGCTTATGTCCACGGCAGCTACTATACTTTGGGCCGCAATGTCGGCAGTTTTGGCTTCTCGGTCAACAAAGCAAAACTGAAACTGGCGCAGAAAATGGCAACCGTAGCGGTGGAAATCAAGCCGTCAAAAAAATCGGTCGTAGAAATCGCCGCTTCCAAATTCGGCAAAGAGAAACGCCGCGGGCAATCGCGAAAAGCGGGCGGATTTCATTTTGCCGGCGAAGGGAAAGGCGGAAAATATAAAAACTCCGCCGATAATACCCGGAATGATTTTCCGGCCGGAAAACCTAAAAAGAAATACGGTAATAACAAAAAGTTTGTCCGCAACAAAACGTCAACAGCCCGATAGGGCATGCGTCGCCGCAAAAAATAAAGGCAGTTCTAGAGAACTGCCTTTATTCAAATGAAACATCGCTTAAACTTTTCCGGCCAATCTGCTGCGAATTTCCATCAGCATTTTGCCGATTTTACCCTTACCGACGCCTTTACAGGTTCCCCAATAAATTTCGTAGTCGGTATTTTCCTTGTTGATAACGGCATCTCCGGTTGCAATCAGCAAATCCCTTAATTCCGGATTATCATGGAATTTAATCCAGAGCAAATCGTACATTACAACATCTTTCAGACATTCGCACAACTTACTCGGACGCGGTGCATTTTCAGCCAGTGGAGTTTCCCAATTCTTGCGCAACATTCGGCCTCGGGCAAAAACTTTTGCTTCTTCGGGATACATGCCGGCGGCTTTGCGGCGATCAGCTTCTTTTTCCATTTTCTGCGACTGATAAGCCGTTTCAAAATTGCGATACGCAATGCCGTCATATTCGAAACTTATGCGCTCCGGATAACGGTTGGCAAGAAACTGGTTTTGTTCTAACGCGAAATTGGTAATCGCAGGATTACCCTCAACATTTGTTTTCATACGATAAATAATTTTAATGAAACAAAAATTTTAACAAATATAAGACTGTTGTTTCTTCATTACTCTATAAATTTTATCTTGGCAAGTTTTTTTATCTATTTCCGAACGTCAAAATTTTCAAAATTTTCACGCAGCCATTTCAACAAATCGGGACTGCCAAAAAACTTTTCACAATCGGCATCTTCGGTTTGGGTATCACCGGGAATCGGCCGGTATTTTTGCAAATAATAGTTTCTAACCCCCTTATCCTTCAGGCTCTCGCCAATCGTCAGAATATCCCTGACTTCCAAAATCCGCGGATCACAGGTTGTCCGGCACTCAAAATCCTTTCCGGAAGCCAGGAGCATATCCAGACTTTCCAAAACATGGTGCAAATGATCGGGGCCGCCGACCGCCTGCTGATAACGCCCAGCTTCAAGAGGCGCCTTGATGTCAAAACCGACCCAGTCAACCAAAGGCAGAACTTTGGCAAACATCGAGGGGCGATATCCGCCGGTGTGCAATCCGATTATAAAGCCCAAATCCCGTATCTCTTTTACGGCATCGGGCAGAGCATCCTGAAGCAGAGGTTCGCCACCGCTGAAAACAACCGCATCCAAAAGTCCCCGGCGGGTTTTTAGAAAATCTACAAACTTATCCCAAATAAAATGCGTTTCGGTACCGACCGATTGCAAACCGGCATTATGGCAAAAGGGGCAGCGCCAAGGACAGCCCTGCATAAAAACAGAAGCGGCAACTTTTCCCGGAAAATCGACTAAACTGAACTGTTCAACACCGCCGACGTTGATTGTTTTCATTCTTCTTCCTTTTGATTGTTGATTTTGTTAAAAATCCCCGGCAGTTTTTCCAGCATGCCGGGGATTGATACTACAAAGACCGTCAGTTATTCTGCGGCAATGTCAAAAGCATCCATATTAACGGCCTTGCTTTCGCAGAAGCATACGCGAGAATAAAACTCCGACTTTTTGCCCTTATTGAATTCGGAAACCGGACGCAGGTATCCCATAACACGGGTCCATACTTCACAAGGCTGTCTTTCGCTGTCGTTCAATTTTACGTCTTCAAAATTAATAGTTGTCATTTCTGTGTCTCCATTGTTATGATTTTTACTTAAGCAACTTCTTTACTGGAAATTGCGGCTTTTCTTTTTTCTGCCTTTTTCTCTTCATCGCAGATCGGGCAGTATTTATGCTCCCCGGAAATGTAGCCGTGTTTCGGACATACCGAGAAAGTCGGAGTAATTGTCACGTAGGGCAAACGGTAGTTCGTCAGAACGCGTTTGACAATGTCGCGACAAACTTTCGCCGATGAAACTCTTTGGCCCATGTAGAGGTGCAGCACGGTGCCGCCGGTATATTTGGTTTGCAATTTTTCCTGCAGTTCCAAAGCCTCAAACGGGTCATCGGTATAGTTAACCGGAAGCTGGGAAGAATTGGTATAATACGGATTGTCTTCGGTTCCGGCCTGAATAATGCCTTTAAATCTTTTCTTGTCTTCGCGGGCAAAGCGGTAAGTGGCGCTTTCGGCCGGCGTAGCCTCAAGATTATACATGTGTCCGGTTTCTTCCTGGATTTTAACCATGCGGGCGCGGATATGATCCAAGAACTTTTCGGCAAAAGCCTGTCCCCACTCGTCGGCAACATTGTGTTCGTCATTGGTGAAGTTTCTGATCATTTCATTGATACCGTTGACGCCGAATGTCGAGAAGTGGTTACGGAGCGTTCCCAAATAGCGTTTGGTGAAAGGGAACAAACCGTTGTCAATCAGGCGCTGGATAACCTTGCGTTTGATTTCCAAAGAAGTACGGGCCAATTCCAACAACTCGTCAACCCGGGCAAACAGGCTATGTTCATCGCCCTTATAAACATAGCCGAGGCGCGCGCAGTTAATGGTAACGACCCCGATAGAACCGGTCTGCTCGGCAGAACCGAACAAGCCATTACCTTTGGCCAAAAGTTCGCGCAGGTCAAGCTGCAAACGGCAACACATGGAGCGAATCTGGCCGGGTTTCAAAACCGAGTTAATAAAGTTCTGGAAATAGGGCAAGCCGTATTTGGCAGTCATTTCAAACAGCAGTTCGGTATTTTCGTCTTCCCACGGAAAATCAGGAGTCATATTATAGGTGGGGATCGGGAAAGTAAACGGACGGCCCTTGATATCGCCTTTCATCATGACATTGATGTAGGCTTTGTTGATCATATCCATTTCCGGCTTCAGGTCGCCATAGGTAAACGGCTGTTCAACTCCGGCAATCATCGGGTGCTTGTCGCGCATGTCATCGGGGCAGACCCAGTCAAAGGTAAAGTTGGTGAACGGCGTTTGCGAACCCCAGCGTGACGGAACGTTCAAATTGTAAATCAATTCCTGGAAAGACTGTTCAACCTGTTCATAGGTCAGATTGTCAACCCGGACATAAGGCGCCAGATAAGTATCAACCGAAGAGAAAGCCTGGGCACCGGCCCATTCGTTCTGCAGCGTTCCCATAAAGTTGACCATTTGCCCGACCGCAGCGGACAGGTGTTTGGCCGGGCCGGCTTCCGCTTTGCCGGGCACGCCGTTAAAGCCTTCATGCAGCAGATTTTTCAGAGACCAGCCGGCGCAGTAAGCCGCCAACATGTCAAGGTCGTGAATATGGACGTCGCCGTTGCGATGCGCTTCGCCGACAGCCGCCGGATAAACATGGCTCAGCCAATAGTTGGCAGTTACTTTTCCGGAAACGTTCAAGATCAGGCCGCCGTTGGAATATCCCTGGTTGGCATTGGCATTAACGCGCCAGTCAAGCTTTTCCAGATATTCATTAATCGAGCTTTCAACATCAACCATAACTTTGCGGTCAGAACGCATACGGTTGCGCTGGTCACGGTACAAAATATAGGATTTGGCAGTAGCAAAGTAGTTGGCAGAAATCAGAACCTGTTCGACAACATCCTGAACCTGTTCGATTGTCGGAAGAGATTCCGCAAATTTATGCTTCAAAACCTTCAGAACCTGAGCCGTCAGCAGCCAGCTTTCCTGGTCGCCGAATTCTCCGGTGGTGGTGCCGGCTTTGTTGATAGCATTAAAAATTCTGGTGCTGTCAAACGGTGCCAAAGTGCCATCACGCTTGGTGATGTTTTCAAAGGGCAAAGCTTCTGCTTCAACCTGGGGCATATCGTACTTACTCTCTGACATTTCTCTGCTTATTCCTTATAACTTAGTCATTAAAACATTTGGGTTCGTTCTTATGGAAATATACTATATATAGTATTAACAAAATGTAAACATTCTATATATTGTATGCACACATTTTTTTATTTGACTGTTTTTCAAGCATTTAAATTTTTGTATGCCCGCCGTAACGATGGTTTTATATTGCGGTATTAAATTGATGCCCGCAATGTCTAAAAAGCAAATTTTCCGCATTGACATCCCTATCTTATTCTATTTCTTATGAAAAAAATTTCAGGCTTGGTGGATAAAAAAATTAACCTTCCTTAACGCATCAAAATACGGCTGTTTTCTGCACTTTATCACTAGACGTAATGCACATAAATTTGCATAAAGATACAAAAAAAGAGACCCCGAAAAAGGAATCTCTTTTTAATTTCAGAATCGACGATTCTACAGCCGGATTCTATATTTCCGGAGTCTGCGGTTTGGTTACAATCTCTTCACCGACGACATCGTTTTCAATATATTCATCCGTACACTGCGGCCCGATGCAGCGCTTCAGAACGGTTGCCCGGCGGCCTGGGGTCAACCCCATTACCCGAATCGACGGCACATAAACTTCCACAATTTTTATCTTGAAAGTAACATAAGCAACTTTGCCGTTTTCGTCAGTCATATAAATCTTGACGACATATTCGCCAACATCTCCGGGCATCGGCGTTCCGCTTATGGTCCGGGTCAGCTCATCAAAGCGCAGCCAGGACGGCAGCGGGCTGTCATCATTTAAGCCGGCGCGAAAAGTAACCTTGCCCGAAAAATTCATTTTATCAAGCACCGTTTTGGGAATCGTCACCTGGATTTTCTGCCCGGTTTCGGCCATTTGGTCGGGAATCACCGCAGAATCGGAAAGGTTGACCGGCGGACGGCGGGACGGGACATCCAGCAGGTATGGACGGTTGTCGGGGATAAATTCGCCCTTGCGCCATTTTTCCAGGGTATTGCGCAGATAAACGGCAATCTTCGATGGTTTCTCTCCCAGCATATAATACGGCAGGGCGTCCATACCCAGAGCCGCATACAAATTGCCCAGCGAATCCTGCAATTCAATATACGCCAGCGAAGCCTTCACCTCGTCGGCTATTGCCCGGGCGGATTCAAGTTTTGATTTCTCGGCCTTGCTGCCGTCTTTAATGGTGGTATCTTCGGCAATATCTTCCGAAACATTGGCAATTTCCATATTAATCTGATAATCTTCCATCGCCGACATATATCCGGCCCAGCCGATATAAACCTGGCTCAAGACCAAAGTGGTCATCCGCTGGCGGCGCAGCGACTCCAATTCGCTTTCACGCGGGTTCTTAATGTCCTCAAAAACCTGATAACCGATTTCACGGGCTTTTTTGGACCATTTACGGTTATAATAGTTGGGATCTTTGGCATATTGCTGTTGCGGACCGAACTCGCGGACAATCATTTCGACTTCGGCAGAAGTGGTCACATAATCGCGCATCCGCAGTTCCGGACGGTTGGTCAGGGCAATCCACTCCATCTCGGAAAGGTTCTGCTTGAGCTCCGGCAGGGCAAAATTGCCGTATTCTTTGCCTACCAGTTTGTATTCGGTCATGGGGTGGAAGCCCATCAGGCTGGCAAGACACGACTCTGACGTTTCCAAATCGCGCTTCAACTCGGCCAGTTTTTTGACCGCTTCCATATAATTTCTTTTCTTGACCAGATCGTCCATCGGCAGGCTTTGCCCCTGGACGGACAGTTCATTGCTGCGGCTGTTCAGTTCATCGACCTCGGCAACCAGATATTCGTTCATATCATCAATGACCGGAAGCAGGCGCTGAGCCGTCAGGGCCTTCCAATACAACACCCGGGTTTCCTGCAACAGGTTATGAATAACCTTGCGGCTTTGTTCATAGGCCAGATTAGCCTGATACTGCTGATCGACGGTCTGATAATAAACCGTACTCATATCCAACAGGTTCCAGGCAATTTTGAGTTCGGAATTGACGCCGGAATAGTTATTGGTATTCAGATATCCGGCCTGCCCCATGATTTCGGGAATTTCATTAACCGGAGAGCGGCCGGCCTCAATCAGGCTTTGTTCATAACTGACCAGGCGGCGGGTATAGTTATATTTTAAGGCCAGCGCCATCGCCATATACATGTCTATCGGCTTTTTGATGGTTCGCGGCGAATTGGCGTACATATTCTGCATATCCACGTCTACACGGATTGCCCGATCCCAGTCGACCTGCGCCGAAGGGGCAGCAACAATATTTTCCGAATAAACCGGCACGGTTTGCGCATAGGCCGGGTTTTCTTCCACAATTTCATCAAATTCCGCATCCGAAACCGATGTGCAGGAGACAACAAACATAATGCCGGCCGTCAGGCATGCCAATATTTTTTTCATAATTTAAACCCTTTATAAAGACCTATTCGGATATAAATTATATCAATATTTTGTTTATGGGTAGTATTTATTTGCTTTTATTCAACTTTCATGTATAAAATAATTAAAAATATTTGCTTGGCGCAGAGGTCTGATGTTTGAGATTTTTCATACGATTTTTAAATATCGCGAAAAAGAGAGCCCCGATAAGCTCGGACTTTATCCGGAACGGGTACATGTCAACGCCATGCCCGAGCGCCGTTATCTCTGGACTTCGCGAATCCTGGTTATTTTGGCAGCCATCAGTATGAGCATCAACATGATGCTGGCGCTGACGGTTTATCTGCTGGTTCCGCAAAAGAGCGTGTATCCCCGCCTGCTGCAGATTAATAAATACTTCAGCGAACTGGAACTGGTTCAGCAAGATGAAGTTTATACCCGCGCCACCGACCTCTTGGCCGAACAGCACATTACCGATTACATTATTTTGCGCAACACCATTACCAATGATTATGATGAACTGCTGGCTCGCTGGGGACCTGGAGAAATTGTCTACTGGTTTTCGGCACGCCCGGTGTTTGAGGCATTCTATCGCGGCGATGTTCAGCATAATATCATGCAGTTCAAGGAAAAGGGGCTGCAACGGTTTGTAAAAGTCGAATGGGTACGTCCGTTGACGCTCGGTTTGTGGCAAGCACAGTATCTGACCATGGACGTGCTGCCCGGCGTGGAAAAAATTGACACCAAAATCTGGCGGGCAACAATGCGGATTGCCTTTTTGCGCCTTCCTTTCCCGTCAAAAGAAGACCAGATTAAAAATCCATTCGGATTTGTGGTACAGAACTATTCGCTTTCTTATGTCGGAACACCGGAAACATCGGCGCATTATCTGGAACGTGCCCGCGAACTGACCGAGGGTTCTTATCGTTAAACCCCTTACGGCGGGCAGCCTTAGGCTGACACGCATGCACGAGAGGTTCGCTACTTTGGCTTAGGTGCCATGAAGGTGCGTTGCTTGCAATGAACACTATCTCGGCGTACGGATAATGGTTATCCCTTGGGCGCGGCAGCAACCATCAATCAATAACCGCCAC
>UQFU01000024.1 GCA_900540425.1 uncultured Alphaproteobacteria bacterium | reverse complement strand
ATTAACGGTTTTAACGCTTTGCCGGAGAACGGCCCGGTTCCCAGACCCGACGTTTTGATTGTGGCTCGGGGCGGCGGCAGTTTGGAAGATTTGTGGCCGTTTAACGAAGATGTGGTTATTCGGGCGGTTTATGCTTCAAAAATTCCGTTAATTTCGGCGGTGGGGCATGAGACGGATACCATGTTGATTGATTACGTTTCCGATTTGCGGGCACCGACCCCGACCGGAGCGGCGGAGTTTGCGGTTCCGGTTCGTTCCGAGCTTTTGATGCAGACGGAAAACTTGGGCAATCGTCTGAAAAACGCGATGTTTCGTTATTTTGAAGAACGGCGGGCGGCGCTTGACGGTTTGGGCCGGGGAATTCCGAATTTGGGGCAAATCCTTCTTGAACAACAGCAAAAACTTGATGACCGGGTTGAACGTTTGAAAGTGTCTTTTGCCAAATATCTGGATGGGAAGAAAAATCAGATAATGCAGTTGGCGCTGCGGCCGTATTACATCAGAAACATTGTTGAAAAAAAGGAAGAAAGCTTGGGAAATCTGAGTATCCGTTTGGAAAACGTTTCGATTGAAGCGGTTCTTAAGCGAGGATTTGTCTGGGTTCGCGACAGCGAAAGCAATACGGTTTATTCGGCGGAACAGGCGCGCCGGAGTGCGGGATTGGAGATTAATTTTGCCGATGGTCCGGTTAAGGTTACGGCAGCGCCTTCCGAAAGCCTTGGCGGGGCATCCGCGTTTAAGCCTGGTCCTAAAAAAGTCAGAAAGGTTATGAAAAATGAAAATTTGCAAGCGGATTTGTTTGGTCTTTAGCATTGTTCCGGTTCTGGCGGCTTCGGCAGCAGCACAAGATCTTTGGTGCGGCGGTTTGCGGCAGGGAGACGTTTTGCACGGACGGGCACCCGGTTTTGCCAAGGCGGTCAGCGGGGGGCAGACATATATGATTGACGAAGACGGAAATTTTCTGATGGCTTTTGCCAGGGAGGCGGAAAAACAGCAGGAACTGCAACTGGTGACGGCTGACGGTGCGGTAAAAACGGCGGCGTTGAAGGTGCTTCCGGTCGAGTGGGACGTGCAGGACATTAAAGGCGTTCCGCAAAAGAAGGTTACACCTTCGGCGGCAAACCAGGCGGCAATTGACGATGAGCGGCGGCAGGTTCGCGGCGCGTTGGCGGAAGATTTGCGCAAAGCGTATTGGAAAACCGGTTTTATGCAGCCGGTATCCGGCCGTATCAGCGGCAAGTTCGGCGGCCAACGAATTATGAACGGGCGGAAAATGAATCCTCATGCCGGAACGGATATTGCCGCGCCGTTAGGGATGCCGGTGGCTGCGGCCGGCGACGGCAAAGTGGTTTTGATGGCCGGCGATTTGTTTTATTCCGGAAATGTTGTCGTTATTGACCATGGGTACGGATTGCAAACGATATATGCCCATTTGAACAAAATTACGGTTCAAAAGGGGCAGAAGGTTAAGAAGGGCGAGATTATCGGCGAAGTCGGCAAAACCGGGCGGGTAACCGGTCCGCATTTGCATTGGGGGGCGTCTTTGAAAGGGATCCGTTTTAATCCTTTTTCTCTGTTGCGGCTGGGCGGAAGCGAAACGCCGGTTTGTTTTAATCCGCCGAGTTTTACCAATTGATAACTATTTTGGTTTATTCTGAACTAAATACTTTGAGAAAATGCTGGTTGAGAGGTGAACAATGAGTGATACAGGACAAAAGCAGGTGCCTTGGGATACCATTACCTGTTTGATTGTGGATGATGACAAGTTTTCGCGCACTTTTGCGAAGACGGCATTGTATCAGATCGGCATTAAAAATATTAAGGAAGTCGGGAGCGCCGATGAAGCCAGGGAGATGGTGGGGGCTTCCAAAATAGACGTGATTTTGCTGGATCAGCAGATGCCGCAGAAAAGCGGTTTGGATTTTGCCAGAGAGCTTAAAAATAATCCTCATGACGAGCTTAAAAATATTCCGATTATTATGATTACGGTTGACACGAAAGAAAAAACCGTTTTGGAAGCCAAAATTTTGGGCATTCAGGAATATTTGGTAAAGCCGATTTCTCCATTGGCTTTGAAAAAGCGGATTTGCAGCGCATTGGGAATTAAACAGGAAAGAGTCTGAACGTGATTGATTTGCATATTTTATTTTTGTCGGTTTTGCAAGGCATAACCGAGTTTTTGCCGGTGAGTTCTTCCGGGCATTTGATTTTGTTTGCCAAGTTTACGACTTTTGAAGATCAGGGAATCGCTTTGGACGTTGCGGTGCATCTGGGGTCTATTTTTGCCGTTATTATTTATTTTTGGAAGACAATTTGGGACGTGGTCAAAGGAACGCTGAAGACCTTTTTTATTCCGAATTTTAAAAACAGCGGCAATAAGTTGTTTTGGCTGATGGTTATCGGAACTGTTCCTGTCGTGATTACCGGTTTGCTGTTTCGTAAATATGGGATAGAGTTTCGTGACGACGAAGGCAGCAAAATTATCGGCTGGACCATTCTGGGATTTGGAATTTTGTTGTTTGTGGCTGACAGGGTAGGGATGACTATTCGCAAGGTTGACCATTTGAGTATTTTGGATGCGTTGCTTATAGGATTGGCGCAATGTTTGGCCCTGGTTCCGGGGACGAGCCGTTCGGGGATTACGATTACAATGGCGCGTTTCTTGGGAATGGAGCGTTCGGAAGCGGCAAAATTTTCTATGCTGTTGTCGATTCCAGCGATTCTGGGGGCGGCGGCTCTGGTTGGCTATGAATTGTATTCGACGAATCAGATTCAGGAGCTTTTTTTAGCGCTTGACGGAGTGATTTATTCATTTGTAGCTTCTATTTTAGCAATTTATATTATGATGTGGTGGCTCCAAAAGTCAACATTTCTGCCGTTTGTCATTTATCGGATTATTTTAGGCACAATTTTGTTATTAAATTCGTACGGATATATTGACATCTTGCAAAAATAACATTATAAGACTGTTCGTACCTGAGTTGAATATGCCCTGATGGCGGAATTGGTAGACGCGCAAGTTTCAGGTACTTGTGACCGTTATGGTCGTGGAAGTTCGAGTCTTCTTCAGGGCACCATAACAAAAAGAGGCCCTAACGGGGCTTTTTTTGTTATGGTGGATAGAGTTTGCCGTGAGCAAGAGAAGCGACAGTAACCGAAGCGAACGTGCAAACTCTTTGACCGCAGCGTAGTTGTTGAGCACTTTTTAAGTGCGAAACTTACGTAGCCAGACAATCTTCACAAGCTCCTATTTTTGATAGGAGCTTGAAGTTTTTATGACATATTAAAATAATGGGAGCAATGAATTGCTCCCTCATCTTACGGCATTTTCAGCCTTATTATATATGTGTTGACCGTCTAATTAATCTCTGAAAAAAATTACGTCATTCACATAACATCTCTATTATGCCGATATTATGGTTGAAATGTCAATATTTATATTATAGCCTATATTAAATTATTTGCATATATGGGAGATAGCTATGAAATATCGTCTGGGTCTTGATTTGGGTGTTGGTTCAATAGGAAGTGCCATTATTGAACTCGATAATGAAGGTAATGCAAAAGATATTATTGATGCAGGCGTCCGTATTTTTGAAGTTTCAGAAGGAGCTGAGGAAAGAAGACTTAAAAGAACAGCCCGCAAAAATTTGGTCAGAACAAAAAAGCGGTTGGAGCTTTTAGCTAAAAAACTTTTTGAAAACGGTTTATGGCCAGATGAAAATCCTGAAGGAACCGATAAACTAAAAAGCAAATCTCCTTATAAAATTAGAACAGATGCTTTAAACGAACGACTGGCAAGCCCTTATTATATCGGACGAGCTGTTTTGCATATCGCTAAACACCGTGGAGCAGGTTTTGTCTCGGCTAGTGAAGAAACGGAAGAGGAAATTTTAGAAGAGGGTGAAAAGTCAAAAGCTAAAAAGTCTTCTTATGATATGATGTTGTATCACCTAAAAGAAACAAATTCCAAAACTATCGGCGAATTTTTTTATAATAAAATAATCTCTGGCAAAGGAAACGATAAAACCGTTCGTCAGAAAAAATATGCGATTGAAAAAAATATTGTAGATTATGCCATCCCTCGTTATCTTGTTAAAGATGAGTTCAATCAAATTTGGGATAAACAAGCCGAATTTTATCCGCAAATGAAAAAAGAAAATTTGAAGAAAGAAATTTACGATATTTTATTTTATGAACGTCCGGCAGCACCTTATGCCACAGGTAAATGCATTTATTTCAGGGAAGAAGACCGCCTGCTGAAAGCCCACCCGTTATCGGAAATGCGTCGTATCTATGAAGAAGTCAACAATATTCGCATTTTAAACGATATGTGCAAAAGAAAATTAACCTTGGAAGAAAGAGATTCTATCGTTAATGAACTTTTGCTAAAAGGCCAAAATGCGGGTAAACAAGCAATCAAAAAATTGCTCAACTTGTCGGCACAACACAAAATTTCTTTGGTTGATGACAGAGTAATTAAAGCCTATTTATATTCTCGTCCCGAATTCGCAAATATCGAATATTTGCAAAATATGAACGAAGACGAGCTTTCATCTTTTATTGAGTTTTTGGCAGAACCCAAAATGTCAAAGGATAAAAATGCCCGTTTATACAATGAAGATGCGTTAATCGAGTATCTTAAGCCAATTCTGAAAATTGATGACGAAAAAGAAATCGGCAACCTTCTGACCAAACTGCCCAAAGGGCGGGGAATGTTGGGCATAAGTGCCACAAAAATTATTCTCAAAAAATTAAAAGAAGACGTATTAACACATCGTGAAATTACCGACAAATTAGCTGAAACAGATAAACGGTTTATGGCAGAGGAAGAAATCGCCCGCCAAAATCAGGGAAAATGTTTTCAGCTTCCTTATTATGGAGAAATTTTACAAACAGATACGGCCCCGCTCCCGCCTTTAATGATAAATAACAACAAAAGCCTTAACCCTGATGAGATAAAATGGGGCAAAATCGCCAATCCTGCCGTGCATATGATTCTCAATCAAATTCGCTTAGTTGTTAATGAAATTATCAGAATTTACGGCAAGCCATATGATATCAATATTGAACTTGGTCGTGATGTCGGTATGTCAACAAAGAAGAAAAAAGAGTTTGAAAACCGACAAAAACAAAATGAAAAACTTAATGAAGAGGCTAAAAACTATTTAAAAGAACATAAAATTGCCATAAACAATAAAAATATTTTAAAGTATAAATTAGCCAAAGACCAAGGCTGGAAAGATGCCTATAACCCGACACAAAATATTTCTTCAGTATTTACGGGTATGGAAATTGAGCATATTATTCCCCAGGCCAAAGGCGGAACAGATACATATAACAACCTCTGTTTAGTTAATCGCAATGACAACTTAAACAAAGGCGACCGATATGCTTATGAATATTTTGAAGAAGCAAAAATGCCGGAAGAAATCAGAGAAATTCTAAAAAATGCCCGTTCCCGTACCCCTGACAAGTCTTGGCGGTTTGAAGCTGATGCTCGTGAAAAATATGAAGAAAGTGGTGATAAAGAAGAAAGCACCCGTTATCTGACAGATACCCGCTATGTTGCAAAAATGGCACAGCGATATTTGCGGGCTGTTGTCGATTGCTCTGATTGTGACGAAGTTATGCAAAATCGCATTTTGGCGGTTAAAGGCGGACAAACAGCCAAATTACGTCAACGTTGGAATTTATATGGCCTGGAATATGATTTAATGGGGCTTGATATTCCAAGATATGTTGATTGCTCTCCTTATTGGCTGGAGCAGAATACAGGCGAAATTATAGATGGAATAAACAAACCTGATATTGATGGCAAATGGAAGTTTTTTGATAAGGCAAAAAATAAAGAATGGCAACCCAAACCCCGCATTGACCACCGACATCACGCAATGGACGCCATAACGGTTGCTTGTGCAAACCGTGGATTGATTCAAAGAATGGCAGAAGAAAATGATATTAACAAAATTCATTATCCGTTGCCGTTAACTTCTGTTGAATCTTTGGCAGATTTTAGAAGAAAAGTCATTTTCTGCCTTAAAGATGTCAAAGTTTCGCACAAGCCTAATCATAGCAAAACAGGACAATTCCATAAAGAAACAGGCAGAACCGTTTTGTGTCAAAACCCTGACGACCCGAATTCTTTAATCACTGTTTATTCTCGCAAAATTTTACAGGTGGTAAAATCTGCTAAAGATTTAACGAAACTGCTTATTCCAGAAACAATTAAAAATGAATGGCACGAGGATATTGCAGAACATAAAGCGAAACAGGCTAAGTTAGTACAAGATTTTGAACTTTATATGAATACGGCGGAACAAATTTTAATTGCCGAAAATGAGCAAGGCGTAGCTGAAGGTAAAAAGGAAATCAAAATTACCGAAGGAAGAATTTTGTTAAAAGCATTCCGTATTATCCAAGATAAAGGCCTATGGAAAGGCGATAAATTTAGATGTTATGAAAACAATTCCTCTTTAGTTTATATCAAAAAACACGGCGTTGCTTATGAGGGGCGAAACAACCATTGTGTAGATTTTTACGTTAAAGATGGCAAAGTCGGCTGGGAAGTCATTAAGCGATTTGACGCAAACCAAGCAGATTTTGAACCTCAATGGAAAAAAGACGGCGGAAAAATTATTTGGTCTGTCCAACAAGGTGATATTTTAGAGCTTGATACGCCTGACGAATGGAAACAATATACTGACAAAGAAAGATGTTTGGCAAAAGTAAAGAAGTTTAGTGAAGGAGAATTTAATATTGACTATATTACAGACGCCCGTATGACTTCACCCAAAGATAAAACATTGCAATATACTTTTGTAAATACTCTCAGAAAAGGATTGGCATATTATACATCTCACAAAGCACGCAAAGTTGAATTGACGCCATTCGGCAAAATCAAAAAGAAACACAAGGTTCTTTGGAATGGCTCGAAGACAGCGGCTTGAAACTCTGACAGGGTGGTCAATGATGTGGATAATCTGTATGTTTGACATTCCTGTTCGCACCAAAACCGAAATGCGCAAAGCAACAAGATTCCGCAATCTATTACTCGATAATGGTTTCGTAATGAAACAATTTTCGGTATATATTAAGCCTGTTAAAAGCTTATCTGTCGGACAAACGACCACAAAAAAACTTTCAAAATTCATTCCAGATAATTCTTCTGTGTCATTTATCTACATTACGGATAAACAATATTTGATGACGGAGAACTATTTAGGCAAAAATTTTGAAGAAAATGAAGAATCGATTCGCGAAAAAAATGGTCAATTATTGTTGTTTTAAGCACTGAAAAATGTGTTTTAAAAGTTAAAATAAGGCCTTGAAATGCAATAATTTCAAGGCCTTATGATATTAGATAGCTTATCAGAGATTAATTAGACGGTCAACTATAACTAACTGTGGAAGCAAATATTTTAAGCTGTTCAGCTTATCAGAGATTAATTAGACGGTCAACTATAACTAAAGTCGCGGCAGCCAGCAAGGCCAAAGAAGCTTATCAGAGATTAATTAGACGGTCAACTATAACTAAGGTTGATTTCAATCAAGAAAGAAGTTGAGCTTATCAGAGATTAATTAGACGGTCAACTATAACTATAGAGATATAGAGATATTATTGTTTGATTAGCTTATCAGAGATTAATTAGACGGTCAACTATAACCACTGTTTGAGCATGTCGGCAGTTAGTTCTAGCTTATCAGAGATTAATTAGACGGTCAACTATAACTGAAACTGGGACATCCTTCAAACAAGCTTTAGCTTATCAGAGATTAATTAGACGGTCAACTATAACTAGAGTTTATAACTAGTTGGTAAGTGTTATAGCTTATCAGAGATTAATTAGACGGTCAACTATAACCAAATAAGCCGCGCGCCTGGCGAACGCCGTAGCTTATCAGAGATTAATTAGACGGTCAACTATAACTTTGAGTTATTACGGAAAAGTAGAAGGCGGAGCTTATCAGAGATTAATTAGACGGTCAACTATAACTTTGTATTATTTAATAAAAGCGATTGATTGAGCTTATCAGAGATTAATTAGACGGTCAACTATAACTATAACAAACATTGTTAGATTAAGTCAAAAAGCTTATCAGAGATTAATTAGACGGTCAACTATAACTAATATCCTGTAATGCCTTCAAGCTTTCGTAGCTTATCAGAGATTAATTAGACGGTCAACTATAACTTATGAAGAGCCGAACGAATACACAGGCGAAGCTTATCAGAGATTAATTAGACGGTCAACTATAACTTGTTCTTCACTAAATGCCATTTTTAAACCAGCTTATCAGAGATTAATTAGACGGTCAACTATAACCTTTGGTTCGGCGGCCTGTTTGGCCTTTGCAGCTTATCAGAGATTAATTAGACGGTCAACTATAACTGATGGAAGGCTTAAAAATAAGAATAATCCAGCTTATCAGAGATTAATTAGACGGTCAACTATAACGTGCAGTAACTGGTGTTGTATTTGCCAATAAGCTTATCAGAGATTAATTAGACGGTCAACTATAACACCATTGGAATCTTTGGCTGTACGCAATGCAGCTTATCAGAGATTAATTAGACGGTCAACTATAACGCTGTACGAACAATCTTTGACCCCGCTGCAAGCTTATCAGAGATTAATTAGACGGTCAACTATAACCATCATTCAAGTTCCAGTTGAAAGAAATACAGCTTATCAGAGATTAATTAGACGGTCAACTATAACTATTTTTCTGGGCGCGCATAAATATCACCAAGCTTATCAGAGATTAATTAGACGGTCAACTATAACATTTTCCAGAATGATTAACCATTCAATCCGAGCTTATCAGAGATTAATTAGACGGTCAACTATAACTAGCTTTTAGCATAAGTTGATTTAATTTTTAGCGTATCAGAGATTAATTAGACGGTCAATGTTCTCATGAATAATTTATTTTGATAATTCATATTGAGGATATTTAAGCAATACTTTTTTATATTCAAAACTTGATACTAAGCTACTGACAAAATCGTATATTGCTTCATTTAAAGTAACCGCCCCTTTACCTGTAATCATAGGAAATACAATAAGCTTTGCTAAATTTCTTTTTATTTCTGTATTTAATTCAATATTATCAGTATCAACAATTTTATTTACTTCATCAAAAACTAGTTTATCGGCTATTGCCCGGAATGGTTCTATTAAATCATCAACCAGGGGGAGCGAATTAGTTTTTCCACAATGTTTTAACCCCAAATAAGGCAATAAACCATTGCCTGAAACAGCCCTGGCTACCATAGCTCTTAATATGGTATAAGCATAATTAAGCAAAATATTTATATCGGGATTTAACCTGTTGCGTACAAATTTTTTACCAAACAATGATTTAAAATATAAAGCCGCAGCCATTCCTTCATTATTACGAGCATCATCGCTTAGAGTATCTTTGGCTAAAATTTTTAATCTTTCGATATTTTTATTATCAGGAAAAAAATATTCCAGAACATAGGCTTGATTTAATATTTTATGCTGGACAATACTTTTCCATAAATTTTTCTGTAATGGTCTGGAACAATCTATTTGCTGCTTTATTCGATGTGACGTCAGCCAATGCCCCGTATATGGCACAGCTATGGTTGATGGTAAATATTTTTTGTCGCAGAATATAATATTTCCTCCCTGTTCAATGACAGCATTGACTATATTTTTAGATATAACAGCATTATCTGCCGACAATATTAAAGATAAAATATTATCTAAAGGAATCTCTTGTTTTTGTTTCTTCTCATTTTCTATAACAAGAAATCCCCGATATAATGATAAGAGAAAACCATTATTTGAAATTTCAATAATTTGCCTATCCATTTTCCAATCTCCTGCTATATATAATTTACTTATTGCCAATAATGGTATGAAAAAAGCCTCCTTTGTGGGAGGCTTTTGTTTGAGAGCAGATTCGGCAAAGGTTTCAATATAAACGAGTGCCGTTTAGATCCATTCCGATTACCCGGTTGCGGCCATGTTGGTAATGCAGGGTCATTTTGTCACCGGGTTTGGGGGTTCCGTACTCTTTGTTTAATCCGAAATGCATAATTCCACCGGTTGAATCCTGAGCGGTGATACTCCATTTGTGGCTTTCGGATACGCTCTTTACGCTCAAAATAACTATATTCATAATGTTGATAATAAAAGATTATACCGAAAATATACGAAAAAAAATAAATTATGTCAAGATTTTACATCATGAATAACCTTATATGTGAAAATCGGCCGGTTGAAGGGGCAAAAAGAGGATGAAATTTGGTTAGAGGTTGTCCGCACAATGGTGAAAATCGGCCGGTTGAAGGGGCAAAAAGAGGATAAGGAGCGGAAAATCTTTGACGAAGCCGGTTGAGTAGGATAATAAAAAAGTGTTTTCGGTTAATGAAGCGATTGAGAAATGTCTAAAAAAGATTTGGCAAAGCTGTTGCTTGAATGGTATGCCCAACATGGGCGGGAACTGCCTTGGCGGGTAAAGGGAGGCGCGCATCCCAATCCGTATGTTATTTTGGTTTCGGAGTTTATGCTGCAGCAGACGACCGTAAAGGCGGTTGTTCCGTATTTCTATCGGTTTATGGAGCGTTTTCCGACGGTTGAAGCTCTGGCCGCCGCTTCTCTGGAAGAGGTTTATCACAGTTGGCAGGGGTTGGGATATTATTCGCGGGCACGTTCGCTGCAAACGACGGCTAAAATGATTGTTGAAGATTTTGGCGGCGTTTTTCCCCAAAGCCGGGAAGAGGTTCTGAAACTGAAGGGAATCGGTGCTTATACGGCAGCCAGTTTTTTGGCTTTGGCGTTTGATTTGCCGGAAACGGTTATTGACGGAAACGTTATCAGGGTGATTTGCCGTTTATACCATCTGACGGAACCGGCTGCCGAAATTGGCGAGCTTATTCGGGAGAAGGCGACGGCGCTGACCGACAAGGAACATCCGGCGGATTATGCTTCGGCAATTATGGATTTGGGGGCGGTGGTTTGTACGCCGAAAAATCCGCAATGCCTGATTTGTCCGTGGCGGGATTATTGTCAGTCCAAAGGAAGCGGAAATCCGGAAGACATACCGGTTCGCCTTAAAGCGGAGAAGAAGGCAAAACAGGGATTTGTGTATCTTCTTTATAATCATAAAGGCGAGATATTTGTTCGGAAAAGAACAGAAAAGGGATTGTTGTCGGGGCTTTATGAATTTCCCTGGGGAGAAAATGAGATATCTTTCGGTTCGGCAGACGTTTATGACAGCGGCTGTGAAGTTACTCATGTCTTTACGCATTTTAAGCTGACTTTGCGGATTTTTACCGGAAAGACCGAAGAGGCGCGTTTTGACGGAAAATTTGTTGCTCCGGAACGGCTTTCGGAATTAGCGATGTCGACTTTGATGAAAAAAGTTTGGGTCGCGGCAGAAAAAAAGAAAAGTTGACATTTTTGTCAATTAGGCTAACATAGAAATGTATTTTTGTATTATGATGTTTAATGTTTAATTTTTTATTCTATGAAACAAACAAGCGTTATTTTTGACTTTATTCAGCTCGTTAATTCTATCAATCGGTATTATGAGCAAAATGGCAAGAGAGGTGCGGAAGCCCGTGAGATGATTGTCAAATCCGGCTGTACGTCGTCTTTGCCGCTGGCTTTGCAAAAAATAAGCAAAGATTGTGAGGTTCGGTCATATAATTTGTATGATGCGGCAAATATTACTTTGCCGCGAAGACTTCTTTTGCGCGAACGGGTTTGGGGTTTGAAACTTGGGAATCAACTCATTTTTGATCTTGAGGATTATGCCTTGGACAGCGTTTTGAAGAAAGCTTTGCGTTTTCCGATGGCAAAGGTTTATTCCGACCGTCAGATCGAGTATTATATGAACGGAGACCGGGTGATGCGCGTGGCGGATCCGATTGGATTGGTTGATTTTCGCGAACAGCCGCTTTTGAGCGACTTGCAACCGATTGATGCAAAGCAGCTGGAGGTTGTTTATCCTGGGCTTTTAGGTGATCTTATGAAGGAATATTCCGAAATTAAGCCTCAAAACTGGCGTTTTATGACGGACAATGAGGTTAGCTGCATTATAATGGCAATGGATGAATACTGCGATGTTTACCTGCCGTTTGCCGATTATTTAAATCGGCAGAGAGTTTATAAGGCTGAAGTTAAAGGCAATATTTCCAAGCTTAGCAATGTTGGCAATTTGCAACAGGCATTTAAATGGTATGCGGAAAATTTACGCAAAGGAAATTATTCCGTTTTGGCGCAAGATGATAAACTGCATACCTGTTTGTTTACACAGTATGTTGACAATGATGGCTATTATAAGGTTCAAAAAACACGGCTTTCTTTTTTGTGCGGCTATATCGATTTGACTTATGAACAAGCTTTGGAGGTGGTTTCTGAACCGTCTGATTTACGCCGAGCCGTTATGGCCGGAATGAAACGTTTTTGCGTTACTGTGGACGGACAGGTTGTAGATGCGGCCAAGGTGGTTGGCAGCAGTCATTATTCTTCCGGAAATGAACGGATTATTCTGGTTCCCGAATTTGTTTATGAAAAATGGGGGCGGGAATTTTCGGAGGCTGTGGTTGGTTTGTTGAGTCGGAAACGTAAGTTTTCATATAAATCATACAGTAATGATTTTATGTATAACTTATCAGGAAGAACCTTGAAGCAGTTTGAAATGCTTAAACAAATCGGATCACTAGGGTTGAAAGCGGTTTGTACCGCGGCAGTTTGTTCGGTCGCAGTCAGCGGAGTTGTGGTTACAGGGTATTGCGGTGTCCGGACGGCTCAGTTTATTGGTTCCGGCGCGAAAGCAGTATACGGAACAGTAACGACTACCGGCGGTGCTGTTGGCAGTTTGGTTACAACAGCTGCTAAAGCAACAGTCGGTTTAGTCAAGTCGGGTGGTATCGGTAAAACAGCGAGACGTTGGGCATTTACGACGGGCAAATGTGCCGGAGGTTTGGCTGCCTCGGGGCTTCCTAAACTGGGAGGAGCCGGGAAAATAATGGGCGTTGGGGTCTGTAGAGGTTTGGAGGAACTGGCCATTGGAGCGATTTCTTCGTTTGGAACAACCTTTGGGCGAATCGCCGCTTTGGCTGTTCCGGTGTGTGGTAAGATGGTTCGTAAGGGTGTTCTTCAAGATATTAAGAATGTTGTTGCTTCTTGCGGGAGTGATAAAAGTGAAAATATAGTAAAAGTAATTTATGACAGGCCTCGTTCTTGGGGGTATGCAGTTTCAGATTGATGTTTTTCAAAATCTGAGTGAAGAATGTTCCGAAGTTGAATACTCTGTGGAAATTTGGATTTGAGGAGATGTCCATGGGGATATTACTGAAGAATCTAAACAAAAAGACACCGGTGATTAGCCGGTGTCTTTTTGTTTTAATCGGATTAATAATCTTTAATTGTGGGCGACAGCTTGGGAATAAGTCGGTATGTTACTTGAAAAAATGGAAAAAAACGCTAAATTTAAAGCATAAAGTACTGGTAATTATGTTACAATTATGTTACAATAGCCTTGTCAGCATAATTGGTGGGAGGTTGACATGAATAAGTTTGAACAGAATTTTACTCGCGTGTTAAAATGTCATGAAACCGAGGTAAACGAAGGAAACCTTCAGGTTATTGACCGCCTTAAAAAGCTGGAACAGCTGAATCGCCAGAAAAAACAGCAGCTTGATTTTCAGCGGATGGTTTCAATCCGTTCTTCCAGATATTTATAAGTACCATTGGCAAAGATGAAAATAACGGCCGGCAGGATGCTGGCCGTTATTTTTTGCGGTGAAAAAAATGTTTAATTCTTGAAAAAAAGCTTGCAAATTGAAATTAATTTGACTATACATTCAACGGTGAATGTTATGTTTGCTGGAACTGGGTTATGGTGAGAAAAACAAAGGAAGAGGCTGAAAATACCCGCCGTGAGATATTGAAAGCGGCGTTGGAAGTTTTTTATCAAAAGGGGTATTCGCGGACGACGTTTGACGAGATTGCGGCGCGAATCAACCTGACGAAAGGCGCTGTTTATTGGCATTTTAAAAATAAACCGGATTTGTTGGTGGAGCTGATTAAGGAGCAGTTTTTTCAGAAACAGATGACCTGTTATGATGCCGATAACTGGACATCTTTGCGAGAGGCGATGGTTGACAGCGCAAAAAGGATACATGAAGATACGGAATATCGCAAATTTCTGTTTTTTGTGATGTTTCAGATGGAATGGTCGGAGGCGATGGTTAACAAAGTGGGGGATTCTATCCGTGGAATCAGAGATTACCCCCAGCAACAGTTAAAAGAGGCATTGACTAATATTCAAAAAAACGGTGAATTAGGTAAAGAGGCTAATATTGATGAACTGTCCCTGGTTCTTTTGCATTTATGGAAAGGGGCGCTGGGAGATGAAATTGGAAAATTCAGTCATAAAAATTTTCCGGAAATGATTGCTAAGAGTGTTGATTTGGTTATTGCAGGTATTAAAAAAGAGAGGTCTTAAATGCAAGTGGGAAAATTGAAAAACAGAGTAATTATCCGTCAGGTCTTATTGCTGCTGCTGTGCGGTGCGATCGGGTGGTATTTGAAAGGGAAACTGACACCCCAAATGCCGGGCTTGTCTGCCATGGGCGGCGGGGAACCGTCGGTTTTGGTGCAGAAGATTACTGCATCCAACATTTCTCCGCAGGCGGCTTATATTGCTCATGTCGAGCCGATAAAAAGCGTAGATTTGAAACCTCAGGTGGCCGGGTACATTGAAAAGGTTTTGTTTGAGGAAGGCAGCCAGGTCAATGAGGGTGATGTTTTATTTGTGATTGAGCAGGAAAAATACAAGGCAACCGTTTCTCTGCGCGAAGCCGAATTAGATGCGGCAAAGGCCAATCTGGTGAAAATGGAGCGTGATTATAAGCGTCAGGTTTCTTTGTCTAAACAGAATATTGCTTCCAAAGCTACTTTTGACAATGCCGAGAGCAATTATCTGCAGGCCAAAGCTGCGGTCAAACAGGCTGAAGCCAATCTGGATCTGGCCAAAATTGATTTGGACTATACCGAAATCAAAGCACCGTTCAGCGGTTATATCGGCAAGGCCTTGGTTCGCGAGGGAAACTATGTCAGCTCTAATTCGACAAGTCTGGCCAGAATCGTGCAGGTTAACCCAATCCGGGTGGCTTTCTCGATGACTGATAAGGACTTTTTGAATATCCGCCAGGAGTATAAAAATGAAAAAAATGCCAATATCCGGACGCAACTGGTTTTGCCGAACGGAAAAATTATGCAGAATCATTTTATGTCCCGTTTTAATGACAATGAGGTTAATTCTGATACGGCGACGATTGCGGTTTATGCCGAATTTAACAATGATGAAGGGTATTTGGTACCGGGAAACTATGTCAAGATTATGATCGGCACCAAAGATGACGTTACGGCTCTGCTGGTTCCGCAGGCGGCTGTTGCCCAAGATGAACACGGAAACTATGTGGTCGTGGTTGACGACAATGATATTGCAACGCAGCGCCGTGTTGTTCTGGGTGATGTTGTGGGTGAAAATCAAATTGTCATGGACGGTTTGGCGCAGGATGAGAAAGTGGTGATCCAGGGGTTGCAGAAAGTCAGCGACGGCCAGAAAGTCCGTTCTTCGTTGATTGATGCGACAGAAGAGGAGCTCTAAGCAGATGTTTTCTAAGTTTTTTATTGAAAGACCGCGTTTTGCGATGGTTATTTCCATCGTATTGACGCTGGCCGGGGCGATTGCCGTATTTTCACTGCCTATTTCTTTGTATCCGGAAATTACGCCGCCGGAAGTTACCGTTTCGGCGAACTATCCCGGTGCCAGCGCAGAAGTGTTGGCAAATACCGTCGGTATTCCGCTGGAGGAAGAAGTCAACGGCGTGGAAGACATGCTGTATATGAGTTCTACTTCCGAAAACTCGGGGAGCTACCGTTTGACAGTTACGTTTGCCGTCGGAACCGACCCCGATCTGGCGCAGGTTAAGGTGCAAAACCGAATTCAGCAGGCTTTGACCAAATTGCCGGAAGAGGTTCAGCGTCAGGGGATCAGCGTTAAACGGCGTTCTTCGGACATTTTGGGTTTTATTACCGTATTGTCTCCGAATCGTACGCATGATAAGCTGTTTTTGAGCAACTATGTGGAGAACAATATCAAAAACAACTTGAGCCGTGTTTACGGTGTGGGCGAGGTCAGCGTTCATGCTTCCAAGCTGAGTATGCGCGTTTGGCTTGATGCGGATAAGATTGCCGCGTTGAATTTGCCGGTTTCTTCAGTTGTGGCGGCAATTGAGAGTCAGAATTACCAGCCGTCGCTTGGTTCTATCGGCGCGATGCCCGGTGACGGGACGCAGCAGATGGTTTATTCGCTGCAAACCCAGGGGCGTATTAATGAGGTTGAAGACTTTAAGAATATTATTGTCCGTACGGCGGAGCAGGGCGGTTTGGTTCATTTGGGCGACATTGCCAAAGTTGAAATCGGCGAAGAGAACTATAAGGCAACTTCCGAATTTGATGGCGCACCTTCGGTTTCTATTGCGGTTAACCTGCTTTCGGGGGCCAATGCTTTGCAAGCGATGGAAGCTTTGAAAGCCGAGCTGAAACGTTTGGAGCAGTTCTATCCTGATGATTTTGAGGTGACAATCGGTTATGATGCTACCGAATATATTCAATCCTCAATTGAAGAAGTGGTTATGACGTTGGTTTTGACTTTTGTTTTGGTTATCGGCGTTTGTTATTTGTTCTTGCAGGATTGGCGGGCAACATTAATTCCGACGCTGACCATTCCGGTTTCCATCTTTGCGACATTTGCGGTTTTGCTGGCGCTGGGTTTCAGTATTAACATTCTGACGTTGTTCGGGTTGGTATTGGCAATCGGCCTGGTCGTGGACGATGCGATCGTGGTGGTTGAGCGTGTGCTGTATTTGATGGAGACGGAAAAGCTGGCTCCGAAAGAAGCGGCCATTAAGGCAATGGAGCAGGTGTCGGGCGCTGTTGTCGCGACAACGCTGGTCCTGCTGGCAATTTTTGTGCCGGTCGGATTTTTGGGCGGTATTACCGGTCGAATTTATCAGCAGTTTGCGGTGGCGATTTCAACAGCGGTATTTTTCTCGTCGGTTAATGCTCTGACTTTGTCTCCGGCGTTGTGCGCAACATTGCTGCGGCCGTTGAAGCCTTATACCAGCGGTCCGCTGTTTTGGTTTAACAAAGGCTTGGGAAAAGCGCGCGACCGTTATACGGCGATTGTGGCGATTGTCGGGCGCAAAGTTAGTGTTATTGCGCTGATGCTGGGTATTTTGCTGCTGGCGTGCTGGTCGCTTTTGAGTATCAGTCAGACCTCATTTATTCCGAGTGAAGACCAAGGCGTTATTTTGGCGAATATTCAGCTGCCGGAAGGCGCTTCGCGCGAACGGACCGAGCAATTGATCCGACAGATTTACCCAACGTTTAAAGAAGAACCCGGTGTTGCCCACGTTATGAATGTTATCGGGGTCAGCATGATTGGCGGCGGCGGCGAAAATGTGGCCTTTATGATTGCGATTTTGGATCCGTGGTCTATGCGTACCGATCCGGAATTGCTGTCCACCAATATTTTGAACCGTATCAGGGCCAAGCTGGCATCGGTTCCGAATGCGGAGATTAACATGTTTGAATTTCCGGCAATTCCGGGGTTGGGAAACAGCGGCGGTATGGATTTCCGCCTGCAATCGCTGGACAGCAGCGATCCGAAGAAGATTGATGCCGCTTTGCAGGGCTTTTTGGCAAAATTGAACCAATCCCCCGAAATTATGTATGCATTCTCGACCTATACGGCCAAGACGCCGCATGTTTATCTGGAGATAGATAAAGAGAAGGCGGAAAGCATGAAGGTTACCGTTGGCAGCATTTATGAGGTTCTGGGGGCTTATCTGGGGTCGCAGTATGTTAACGATATTAACTTCGGTACTCAGGTGAACAAAGTGGTGATTCAGTCCGACTGGAAATATCGCAAGGATATTGACAGTATTAAGAATCTGTATGTTCAGAGCCAAACCGGCGAAATGGTGCCTCTCGGCAGTCTGATTAAGCTGACCAAGGTTTTGGCGCCGCGTACGGTTGAACGTTATAACCAATATCCGAGTGCGACGGTAACGGCAATGCAGAGTTCGGCAGTCAGTACCGGCCAGGCAATGTCCGCTGTTGAGAATCTGACTAAGTCGCTGCCGAAAGGCTTTAGCTATCAGTGGTCGGGTATGAGTTTTCAGGAACAATCAAACCAAGGGCAAATCGGCTATTTGATTGTGTTGGCGGTGACGTTCGGATATCTCTTCCTGGTTGCCCAGTATGAAAGCTGGTCGACGCCGATTCCGGTGTTGACTTCGGTAACCGTGGCGATGCTCGGGGCTTTGGCCGGATTGTTTGTGACCGGTTTGCCGTTGAGTATTTATGCACAGTTGGGATTGATTTTGCTGGTCGGTCTGGCAAGTAAGAATGCAATTCTGATTGTGGAATTTTCTAAGGAAGAGCGTGAGCGCGGTACATCCATTGTCAAATCGGCAATGGTCGGAACCAAAGAACGTTTCCGTGCGGTGCTGATGACGGCGTTTACCTTTATTCTCGGTGTTGTTCCGATGATTGTGGCAACAGGTGCCGGTGCAGCCAGCCGTATTGCCATCGGCGTTCCGGTATTCTACGGAATGTTGCTGGGAACAGCACTTGGTCTGTTGGTGATTCCGTTATTGTATATTTTGTTCCAGACGATGCGGGAAAAAACTTATGAGTTATTCCGCAAGTAGAGGACAAAAATGAAATAAGCGCCCGGTTTTCTCAAATCGGGCGTTTTTTGTATCGAGAAAACCACGCGCTAGGCGCGTGGTTCCAAAGAGCTTACAG
>UQFU01000023.1 GCA_900540425.1 uncultured Alphaproteobacteria bacterium | reverse complement strand
CCATGAAGTCGTGTAGGCATATTCGGGCTGATTTTGTTTGTTTACAAATGTAATATTGGCTGATTTTGCAAAATTCTGCCCCAAAAAGTGCGAGGTTCCGGCCTGAAGGGCTTTGCCGTCCTGCATCATCGCCTCAATGCAATAAGTGTCAACCGCGCCGGGGAATTTTTCATGCTCCGGTTTGCGACCCGGAATAACCGGCATCGCCAGGGCATTTTCGCAAACGTCTTGGTAAATATGCAGCATCTGAATTGTTTCTTTTTCGGCTTCTTCTGCAGTTGCGTGTGCGGTGTGCCCTTCCTGCCAGAGAAATTCGCGGGTCCGAAGAAAGAGGCGGGGGCGCATTTCCCAACGCACGACGTTAGCCCATTGGTTAATCAGTACCGGCAGATCGCGATAGGATTTGACCCATTTGGAAAAAGAGTCGGCAATAATCGCCTCCGACGTCGGACGGACAATCAGCGGTTCGTCCAAAGCTGAATCCGGCACCAACTTGCCGTCTTTCATTGAAAGGCGCGAATGGGTTACAACCGCCATTTCCTTGGCAAAACCGTCAACATGCTCGGCTTCTTTTTGAAAGAAAGAAAGCGGAATAAACATTGGAAAATAGCAGTTTTCATGGTCGGTTGCCTTAATTTTTTCATCCATTACGTCACGAATGCGTTCCCAAATGCCGTACCCCCACGGCTTGATGACCATACATCCCGGAGAAGACGAATTCTCGGCCATATCGGCTTCCGCCACAATATTCTGATACCATTCGGGATAGTTGTCCTGTCTTTTGTTTTTAAGAGCCATAAGTTTATTCCTTTTCTTTTTTTAATATCGCAATTAAAAGCCCGCCGCCCCAATGCCGCAGGCTGTTTTTGGGGCTCAATGCCCGAAAACGTTCCCAAACTAACAGAAATAAAACCAAAAGGGAATAGTTTTCTTTGATTTTCGGTCAATTTTATGCTATAATCAAACTGTTTAGAGAATTTTTTTGGATGATTTTGTTTATTACTGTGCGGTTGCGTTAATTCTCTGGCGGATAACATGATTATTAACTTAAAAAAATAGAAAATGGAAACAGCAACTTTAGTTACGTTGATTATTTGGGGTATCGTAATTTTAAATTTATTCGGTATCTCCAAAGAGGTTGCAGACGCTGTTTATTTTGGAACCGGAAAGGTTTGGGGCGGCGTCTTTATTGGTATTGGTTTAGGAGCTTGGGCGATTTGGCGGACGAATATTGTCTTTTTGTTTGCCGACCGACTCGATACGTCCATTTTCGGAGCCGCAATCCTGACCTTGGTTTGGACTTTCGTCTCCTGGTTGTATTGTCGTAATCGCAATGCCTAAAAAAAGCCTGTTTAACATTTGTTAAACAGGCTTTTTGCTGCTTTGCAGAAAAATTTGACGAAATATGGGTGAAAAGGGAAAGTTTTTGTTGACGGTATAGTCTGTGGCAGCTAAATTGTTCCTATCTAAAAATTTTTATATTCATAATTCTCAGATTATTCACCAATACAAATATAAATATGAGCCGAAAAGAATTTAAAAAGAGAAGAGTTAAATTGTATCAGACACCGGAAATTGTCAGAAATTTTTTGGCGTTGCAATTTAAGGATTTTGGGATTGATTTTACAATGGTAAACTCTCGTCCCGTGTTAGGTCAAATTCGTGAACTCGATTATGAACATCTTGCGTGGATTTGGCGGGTAAGTGAAGATACTTTCCTTTTGTGTTATCCCGGTTACAAGGAAAGGTTTTCATTTATTCGCGGAGATGCCGGCTTTAATTTAGCCGTCAACGGCCAGCTTTATAGTGAGCGGTGTGAAGACGATAGGTCTCAATGGCTTGCTTACGGCAGGGTTCAAAGAGCAAAGGATTTAAGTTTCTATATTGAGGTCGCGATGTATGATCTTGAATTAAAAAAGAGTCCCTTATGGACGACTGTTCGGCCCGGCGATGAAGAGAGAGCCAAATTGGTTATCGGTATGGCTTCCCGCCTTCCGCTGAAAAAACGCAACCGCCATCGCTTTGATGAGAAGAAAATCGAAGCCATGATGTAGAGTTGCCTCTTTGAAACGCCCCGAATTTAGCAATAAATTCCGGGGCGTTTAATTGGTTATAAAAAATGTATTGGCAGAATCTGCGCTAATCAATGTCGTTAACTTCTTCTATCGCTTTGCGATTCTTTTTTTCGGCCTCGATTTCATCCATCATGCCTTTGCGCACTTCCATCTGCTGCATACGAAGCTCGTTGGTTTCCTTAAGCTGTTTGATTGCCAGATCGCGGTTGGCTTCGGCTTGGCCGCGCAAAACCTTTTTGTTGGCTTCCGAAAAAGAAGATTTGTCAATCATTTCAATAGCTTCGTCATATTCTTCGTTAATTTCCTTCATTTCCTTTTGCAGCCGGTCATGATATTTTTTGTGTTTTTTCTTCATGTCCTTTTTACTCATTTTGCCGCATTTGCACGAAGCGTCCGATGTTTCCGTACATTGGCAATTTATACCATAGTTCATCATTTTTTCCGATTCCTGCATACCGGCGGCCGGAACGTCGGCACGGGTGTGATTCTTACGCTGCGCCTCGGCGTTGGACGCATTAATCAGCAGCATCGCTGGCAGGGCGGCAGCCATAAAATAAAGCATTTTTTTCATTTTTTTATCCTCTGAGCAATTAAAACCTACGGCATTGATATAGTTAACAAAAGGTAAAATACAATGCTAATTTATTTAAATAAAAATCTTGCAAACTAAAAAAGATGGTTTAAACTCAAATTATAACTGGGTTGAATGGTTCTAAGAGATTGTTCTTTTTAGAAATTGTTGAATACCATAGCATTTCGCATGTCTGGCAATAACAGTATACCGCAACCTGAGAAGTTATAGTGGATTAACCTGTTATTTCGAGGATTTGAGTTATGGCAACAGGAACAGTTAAATGGTTTAACAACAAAAAAGGTTTTGGCTTTATTATTCCGGATGCCGGCGGACAAGATGTATTTGTGCATATTTCCGCAGTACAAAAAGCCGGTATGCGTACCTTGGACGAAGGCGCAAAAATCAGCTATGAGCTGATGAGCGAAAGAGGCAAAACCGTTGCAGGCGAATTAAAACTCCTGTAAACTTAGCCGTTTTTGTTGAACCCCGGCCGGTTATGTTCCCCGGGGTTTTTTGTTGCAAATTTACTTGCAAGTTAGCTCTGTTGGTGCTAACGTAACAACAAATCGAAATTTTTAAACCTATAATTTATTTACTTAAAATTATTTTTTTATGAGTACAACAGCTTTTTTGATTGGATTGGGCGTCATGTTTCTCTCGTCCATAGTGGCTGCCGTCATGTTTGTACACCGGCGCCGGATTATCAGAACATTTGCGGTTGGTGTATACTTTGCGTTTTATGCCGGAGGAATTTTCAGCTCGCTTCGCAACGGCGATACCCAATGGAAACTCTGGCTGGGAGTGATGGCACTGTCATTGCTGATAGGCGCTGCCGTCTGGGGAATTCACAAACTGTGGGGCGAATTTCATTCATACGACGTGTTGGATGAAATTTGAACTTTTACCTTAAATCTGATAATTTAAAACCTATGGAAAGAAATTTGTATGTCTACATCGGCATCATCGTCTTGGAAATTTTGATGTGTTTTGTAACCGCTGTTGCGGCATCCTGTGTTGTTTATGAAGTATGGAAAAGCATTAAAGAACGTTCGCTTCCGGGAAAAAAATTCGGATTAGCCGCCGGGATTATGTTTACAGTCGGGATTGTCTCCTGGACTTGTGATTTCTATACCTACGGATATTATCGGTCCGTAATTATCGGAATTGTCGGCATCTTGCTTTATATGGCCGGACGCCGCTATATGAAAAAAAGCAATCAGGCCTGAAAACTGCTGTAACGGTTTTTAGGAATGGTCGCAAACAAAAAAAAGCCCCTTCGACGAGGGGCTTTTTTTTGTTTTGAACCGTTTAACCGATCATTGTTTTGACATGCTCTTTCAAACGTTCAACCACATCGGACTTCGGGGTATATTTTTCCTCAAACGGCGGAATGGTCTCCCAGCCCAAGTCTTCATATACTTTCTGAATCTGGTTGACAACGCCCGGTTTCCAGCCGTAAGAGCCGAAAGCGAAAGCCTTTTTGTTTTTGGGCTTCAACCCTTTCATATAAGTTACAAAAGAAGCGACCCGCGGAAACAGTTCATTGTTGAGCGTCGGATTGCCGATTGCCACATATTTGGCATCCAGAAAATCAGGAATGATTTCGGAAATATGCGTATGGGTCAAACAGCGTTTGACCACCGGAATTCCGGCGTCCTGAAAAACTTCCATAACCGCATTGGCCAAAGTTGCGGTTGCGCCCCACATGGTGTCGTAAACGATAACGGCTTTTCCTTTGTTGTCGCCGCTGGCCCAGTAGTCATACAGGCTGACGATGGTCTTGACTTCCTTTTCGCCGCTCCAGATGCAGCCGTGGCCGGGGGCGATCATCTCAATCTCCAGCCCGCTCAGGCCGTCAACGGCTTTTTCTGCCTGCATCCCAAAAGGAAACAGGATATTGGCGTAATATTTTTTTGCTTCTTCGCAAACAACGTCAAACGGCAGGTCTTTTACAAAAATGCTGTCGGCGGCGTAATGCTGCCCGAAACCGTCATTTGAAAGCAGCAGCTTCTCTTCCGGAATATAAGTAACCATCGAGTCCGGCCAATGCAGCATCGGCGTTGTTACAAAGGTGAGGGTTCTTTTGCCGATGGAAACCGTATCGCCGGTTTTCACAATCTGAAACTTCCAGCCTTCAATGTCATAGTGCTCGGACAATGCCTTCTGGCCGGCGGCATTGGTCAAAATGGTCGCCTGCGGCGCCAGTTTCATAATCACCGGCATATTACCCGAATGGTCCATTTCAACATGGTTAACCACCACATAATCTATTTTTGAAAAGTCGGTAACACTCTTGACTCGGGCGACCATCTCGTCCGAGAGGTAATGTTTGGCGCCGTCGACAAGGGTTATTTTCTCGTCCATAATCAAATAAGAGTTGTAAGTGGAACCACGGGGTGTCTGATATCCGTGAAACTCAACCAGATTCCAGTCTTTAACGCCGGTCCAGTAAATGTCTTTTTTTATCTCAACAGCTTTCATTGTTTTCTCCTTCATTAAAATCTGTTGATATATAAATAATACGCAATATTGTGATTGACAATCTAAAAAATTCCGTTATAAACAATAACAGTAATCATTACTAATTTGTTGGATGTAAAATGAAATACTCAAAACAACGGGAAATGATTTTGAAAACCCTGCGCGAGCACGCAGTCCATCCCACGGCAGACTACATATATGGCCTGCTGCGCGAGGAGATGCCCAATATCAGCTTGGGCACGGTTTATCGAAACCTTAACCAGTTGGCCGAATGCGGGGAAATTAGCAAAATTACCGGACTCGACGGTTCGGTGCATTTTGATCATAATACCCACAAACACTTTCATTTTATTTGCAATAAATGTAATAAGGTTTACGATATACCTGCTGAGGTTGCTCCTGCTCTGGAACAAAAAGTCAGAGAGCTGACCGGGTTAGACATTACGGAATGTGAACTGGTACTCAGGGGAAAGTGTAAAGATTGTCAAATCATAAACTAACTTTTGGAGAAGAGGACTATGGAACTTAAAGGATCTAAAACAGAAAAGAACTTGATGGACGCATTTGCCGGCGAATCTATGGCTCGCAACAAATATACCTACTATGCTTCCAAAGCCAAAAAAGAAGGCTACAATATCATTGCCGACAAATTCGAGCAAACGGCCAATAATGAAAAAGAACATGCCAAAATCTGGTTCAAACTGCTTCACGGCGGTGCGGTTGCCGATACCATGACCAACCTCAAAGACGCTGCTGCCGGCGAGAATTATGAATGGACCGACATGTATGCCCGTATGGCTAAGGAAGCCCGTGAAGAAGGTTTTGAAAAAATTGCTTTTTTGTTTGAGGCTGTTGGCAAAATTGAAAAAGGCCACGAAGAAAGATATCAGGCTTTGCTCGATTCTCTTTGCGAAGGCAAAATTTTTGAACGCCCGACCAAAGTTATTTGGGAGTGTGCCAACTGCGGCCACCGCGTAGAATCTCCGAAAGCTCCGGAAAAATGCCCGGTATGCGATCACCCGCAGGCTTATTTCTTTGAACTGCAAGAAACATTCTAAGCAGTTGCCAATAGCTTTCTCTGGATAAACACCCGGGAAAGAAATAAAAAAGCGGCTCAATGGCCGCTTTTTTGATGCTTTTGCGCTTGCCAATCGCCAACTGTCGACTTCAAACCCGGAATGACAAATACATTAAAGCCCCCTCGATTGCGAAGCAATCGTCAAGGGATCTACGAATTAATTCTTTCCTGTCACAGCACGGCGTTTTCCGCCTCCTGTCACTCCGGCCTGTTTTTTTATCTGTCACTCCAGCCTGTTTTTTTATCTGTCACTCCGGCCTCCGAGCCGGAGTCCAGGTCAACATTGATTCCTTAACCGCCTGGATTCCGGGTCAAGCCCGGAATGACAGTAAAAAAACAAGCCCGGAATGACAAAAGGAAACAAAAAAAACTCGTAGACCCTCTGACATTTTTCTGGCGAAAAAACGAGGGGTGACGGTTATTGGGTGAGTAGAGATAGTGCACATTATAAGCATCGCGCTTCTAGGGCTCCCAAGTCGAAGTAGCAAGTGATGCCTCAGGCGCTGCCTGCGCTCAGGCCGTGCCTGCCCGTGTCCGCAAGGGGCAGAAAAGAAAAGCGGCTTGCCGTTGACAACCAGAGGAAAGCAATCTAAAATCAAAAAAACAAAGACGAGGAAACAATGCTCATAAAAATAAGCCCGGTTTGGCGCCGTCGCATAAAAACCTTGGCAAAGGCAATTATGTTTTTGCTGGGATTGCTGATTTTGCCGCATATCTATGCCGCTTACTTTATTTCGACGGTTGATTACGGGAACATCGCCAAGCCGATTGAGGCGTTTGTGGATGTTGGCAATAAACTGTATGTCGTGTCTTTTCTGCTATACGCTTTTCTGCCGCGCACCGTCCGCGAGCTCGGATTTTTCAATCTTCTTTATTTTTTGGTTATTTATGCCGTTTTGATGTACCTGTACCTGACAATAGCCTTCTGAAGGTCAGCGAATAAAGGTAATGTATATGTACTTTCCGAGAACCGACGGTTTTTCAATAATCACTTTAAACGGTTTGCGGTCTCCGGGGGCGATTTCCCTGATGTGTAACAGTTCGTCTTTTTGTTGGATAATCTCGCCTTCGTTGTCCAAAATTTCCAAATGAAGCTTGGGGACTTCAAGGCGGCGATCGCTTTCGTTGTCGATAAACCCGCGGATTTCCATCTGGCGAATATCGTCCACCTCATATTCCCTGCGGCTGACGTTGCTGAATTTAAGCCCTTCACCGACGATTCTGGATTCTATGCCGATGGCGTTGTATAATTTTTCCGCTGCCGGAAAGATTCTGGTAATTGCAAAACGCTCCGAATAAAGGCCAAGACAGACAAATACCGTCAAAAACCCGTAAAACATCAACCGGTTAAAACGCCGTTCCCACCCGAAAGTATCGCATACAATGCGGCACCCGCGCCGAAAAATGCTCATTTCTCGTTCCATGCGGTTAATTTGCTCGCTTTGCAAAGAAAGGCGCTGGAAAATGTCTTGAATATCCTGTTCGGTTTCCGATTTTTCGTCTGCGGGGGCATCCTGCGGCTCGGAAGTTTCGTTTTCCAAAGCGTCTGTACTGTCGCCGTTTTCTTCGGGGAGAGGCGTGTCGCCGCTGGTTTCGGCCGTTTCTTCCGTCAGGTTATCGGCGGGATCAGCCTCCGTTTCGCCCGCAAACACCGAACGATTGAGCTCTGCTGCCTGAAATGCCGGATTCTCCCGGCGTTCGGCCGCAATGCCGCCGCGCTTTTCCTCTTCGGTCAAAAGGCGCGTCGGTTCTTCCAAATCTTCAGGATTACACCAAAAAATTTCGTCACAGTTGGTACAATGCAGTTTTCGGCCGCCCTCAGGCACTGCCGATGCATCAATATTATAAGTTGTTTGGCATTTCGGACAATTTATAAGCATGTTATTTCCTTTTGTTCCTAATATAGGCATAAAAATTGTTTAATCAAAGCAAAAAAAGATTTTATTAAATGATTTATTATTGTAGGTTAAACAAAGAAGATTCACACGGGAGAACAGGTTTGTCTGACAAGAATGAAAATATCAGCCCGATAATTGAAATGCACAATGTCGGTATCCGCTACGGCCAGGGGCCTGAAATTTTGAGCGATATCAAGTTGTGCCTCAAAAAAGGCTCTTTCCATTTTTTGACCGGAAAAAGCGGCGCCGGCAAAACCTCGCTGTTGAGCATGATGTATCTGGCACAGAAACCGAGTCGCGGCGTTATGGGCGTGTTTGGCAAAAATATCAACTTTGCCAACCGGGACAGTTTGTCGCTGCTGCGCCGCAAAATCGGCGTCGTTTTTCAGGATTTCAGGCTGTTGGAGCATATGACCGCCTTTGACAATGTGGCGCTGCCGCTGCGCATTTGCGGCATGAATGACCGCGAGGTCAGGAAACGCGTTACCGAATTGCTGCAATGGGTTGAGCTTGAGCGCAACATGTATGCCAAAGCCTCCACGCTCTCCGGCGGCGAAAAACAGCGCATCGCCATTGCCCGCGCCGTCATCAACCGTCCTGAGCTGCTGTTGGCCGACGAACCGACCGGAAACGTCGACAACGATATTGCCCCCAAGCTGATGAAATTGTTTGTTGAGCTGAATAAACTGGGAACGACGGTGGTTATTGCCACCCACAGCGAAAAATTGATTACTGATTTTATGTATCCGCGGCTGCATTTGCAGAACCGGAGCCTGCGGGTTTATCCGCCCGCAAAAGTATTCGGATTGGGAGGCGGCAATGAACGATAGTCAGAATAAAGTGCGGCGCAAACACGAACTTCCGCTGGAAGGGGACGGTTCCGGCGTTTTTTTGCGGGTAATGATTTCGATTGCCGTGTTTATTTTTGCCATTACGCTGGCCGGCGTCTTATCGATTAATTCCATGCTTCAAAACTGGAACCGGAGCATTCTCGGATCGTTTACCGTGCAGATCATGCCGGTCAACGACAGCAATCACGCCAAAGCCGCCGCCGAAACTTTGAATAATCAGACCAAAACCATAGAATTTCTGCAAAAACAGGAAGCTGTGGATATTGTAACCCCGCTGAGCGACGACCAGCTCCAAAAGTTAATCAGGCCTTGGCTGGGAGACGGCATCGAACTTGCCAAGCTTCCGATTCCGCGGCTGATTGACGTCAAGCTCAAGCCCGGCGCCGAACTGAATTACGGCAAATTGGCCGAACAGCTGGCGGAAGTCTCGCCCTATGCTTCGCTTGATAATCACAAATTGTGGCTCAATAAGCTGATTAATTTTGCCGACGGGCTGAAAATGGTGGCGCTGACGATTTTGGTTTTGGTCCTGCTGGTCAATTCCGGGGCGATTTTTTACAGCACGCAGACCAGCCTTGGTCTGCACCGGTATATTATCGAAATTTTGCACCTGATGGGAGCCAAAGACACCTATATTGCCCAGCAGTATGCAAGGCGGACAGCCTGGCTGGGGCTGATGGGCGGCATTGTCGGCATTGTTTTGGCCGTGCCGGCAATCTTTTTGCTCGGCAATCTGGCGACCCAGATTGAGGGCGGTATTATCAGCGAAGCCGGGCTTTCGGCCGCCGCCTGGATGGCCATTTTGAGCCTGCCGCTGTTTGCCGGGGCTGTTGCCATGATTACGGCCTATTATACGGTTAAACGCACTTTGGAAAAGATGATATGAAAAAAGCGCTGTTGTTGCTGTTTGTAGCGCTCTTGGGAGTCTGGGCCGGAGGCTTTTGGTTTTTTGTCCGGCAGATATATGCTTATCCCCGGGACGAGAGTACCAAGACCGAAGCGATTATCGTGCTGACCGGCGGCCGTAATCGGATTACCGAAGCCGGAAAGCTTTATAACCGTAAGCTGGCGGACAAGCTGTTTATCTCCGGCGTCAATAAACGTGTCTCGCTCAATCAGATTGAGCGGCGCAACGAAATCAGCCTCCAGGCGAAATCCCGGGTGCAGCTTGGGCAAAAGGCCAAAGATACCATCGGCAATGCGGAAGAAAGCATGGAATGGATTAATCAGAATAAGATCAAATCCGTGCGCCTGGTAACTTCAAATTACCACATTCCCCGCAGTTTGCTTGAGTTTCGGAGCCGGCTGCCCGAATTGGAAATAATTGCCTATCCGGTTTATTCCGAAAATGTTCAACAACAATGGTGGCGCAGCTGGGGGAGCTTTACCCTGCTCGCAACCGAATATAACAAATATCTATATGTGCTGCTGACCAAAAAGCTGGCGCTGAATGAGGACTGAAACATGATTTACATTCGTTCGCTGATTTTTAACATTATCTGCTATTCGACCATTTTGCTGGGGTCGATGCTGACCTGTGTTGTCGGGCTTTTTTCCCAAAAAGCCGAAATCAATATCTGGAATAACGTCTTGCTGCCGTTTCTGCGCGGCTGCCTGTATGTCATCTGCGGCATGAAGATAGAAGTCCGGGGCCGCGAGCATATAACCAAACACGGCGTTTTGTATGCCTGCAAGCACCAGTCGGCCATGGAAACCTATTTCCTGACTTCTTATGTCAAGAACGGGACTTTTATTTTCAAAAAGGAATTGAGCCGGATCCCCTTTTTCGGCTGGGCGATTCACCTCTACGGCTCGGTGCCGGTAGACCGGAGCGGCGGCAGTGCGGCCATGAAAAAAATGCTTGCCGATACCAAAGCGCTGATGGAAAAAGACCGTTCGATTATTATTTTTCCCGAAGGAACCCGGACTAAGCCGGGCTCGACGGTTTTTTACAAACCCGGGATTGCTTTCCTCTATCAGAATATTCAAACCGAGGTCGTTCCCGTTGCGCTCAATACCGGAACGTTCTGGCGCAAAAATTCTTTTCTCCGCCACCCGGGAAAGGTGATTATCGAATTTATGCCGCCGCTGCCGCATGGTATGGAAAAACGCGAATTTATAAACACCCTGCAAGATACTATTGAAAAAAAATGTGCAGAGCTTAATCTGGAAACAGTGAACCGCTATCCGGAAACCCGGATAATGCTGGAAAAACCTCAGGGAAAATAAAACGTGGCACTTTGGCGCAACATTACGGCTTTTCCAAGACTGCTGAAAGACAAGATCGCAGCTTTCGGGCAGTTTTTCAATCGCTGGCTGGTTGGGTCGCTGTGTTTGTGTTTTTTTGTGTGTTTCGGCTTTTTGCTGGTAATTGTCGGCCGCTACAACAGTCTGGCCCACCTGCGTCGTGAAATCGTCCGCCTGCAGGATTCTTTGGAAAATTCCGGCTGGGATATCGCCTATGATAATTTGCGGTTTAATGTCTGGTGGCCGCTGCCGTTGCTTGAGGTTGAGAATTTCAGCCTCTATTCCCGGTATGAACCGCGGCGTGCATGGAATGTGGAAAAACTGGCTGTAAATACCGGAACTTTCAATTTTCATACACTTCGGCTTCAAATGTCTCCGCGTCAAACCGTTGTCTGGGGCGGCAAAAGTTTTAACCTTGATTTTCCGCAGCTGCAAATGGAAGCTTCTTTTTCTGAAGAGTTGGGAATTCGTCAGGTTTTGTTGTCGGCAGAAAATTTGCGGGTAGAAAACTATGCCGAAATCGCCGGTTTCAAATTAGGTGCCCAGCAAATGGCTCCCGGCCGCCTGAAAAAAGATTCGCCCTTTATGGAAATCCGATTGCTGGCTGAAAATGTCAGGTTTGATTCTTCTCTTGAAATGCCCTTGGCTTCTGCCGTTGATAAGTTTTATCTGCACGCCGTTCAGGTCGGGGCGCTCGAAGCCGGAGAAACCTATCAGGAAAGCATTTACGGCTGGCTGGCGGAAGGCGGCCGGTTTGACATTGCCAATCTGGTTTTGGACTGGAAACCTTTGATTATGGTTGCCCGCGGTGATGTGTATTTCAGCGAAAAGCTTGAACCCCGGCTGCATCTTTCCACTTCGTCAAAAGCCCTGGTGCCGGTTATGGACATTTTGGAAGAAGAGCAAATCCTTGATCGCAAAGGCGTCTTTGTCAGTCGGATTTTATTAAACAACAAAGCTTTTAAAATGGCGCCTGAAGACGAGTTTTCGACAGTAGTAACGCCGATAGACTATAAAGAGAATAAGCTGCTGATTGAAAATATTCCGGTTGCTTCTTTTTAGGAACGGTACCTCAGGAAACTGATTTTTGCCAGGCCGTAAATCCGCTCGTCCGTCAGCTCAAAACCGGCGGGCAGGGGGAGAGGTTCGTTTTTTTCGGTCTCGACAATGCAAATCGCGCCGTCTTCCAGCCAGCCCCTGGTTGCCGCGGAAATCAGCGCCGCTTCGGAAAGGCCGCGCCTGTAGGGCGCATCGGCAAACAACAGGTTGTACTTTTCCCTGGCCGGCGGCAGCTTGGCGGCATCGGCGGCGATAATTTTGATTTTATGCTGTTCTTGGGGGAAAAGGGAAATATTCTTGCGCATTGTTGCCGGATTAAGGTCAACCAGGGCGGCAACCGCTATCCCGCGGGAGATCGCTTCCAGGGCAAAGGCGCCGGTTCCGGAAAAAATGTCCAAAAGCCGATAAGCGCTCCACGGCTGCTCCAGCCGGGAATTGAGAATATTAAAAACCGATTCCCGCGCCCGGTCGGAAGTCGGACGGACTCCCTCGCTCAGCGGCGAAAAAAGCTTTTTTCCCCGATATGTTCCGGCAATTATCCTCATAATTCAAATTTGCTTCCCAGCTGTTCTCTGAGAACCTTGCCCGAAACTTCACGAACTTCGCCTTTTTTGAGCGCCCCAAGCTGAAACGGGCCGTAAGAAAGGCGGATAAGCCGCGCAACATCCAGTCCGACTGCTTTCATGACCTTGCGGATTTCGCGGTTTTTGCCTTCGCAGAGCGAAACGACCAGCCACGCATTGGTGCCGGCCTTGGTCTCAATCTCAACCTTAATTGAGCCGTATTCCACGCCGTCAACCGTGATTCCTCCGGTCAGGGCAGCCAGCTTTTTCTCGTCAAGAAAACCATGGACTTTGACCTTGTAACGACGGATCCAGCCGTTTCCGGGAAGCTCCAGCTTGCGCGAAAGTTCACCGTTGTTCGTCAGCAGCAGCAACCCTTCCGAGTTGAGGTCAAGCCGTCCTACCGAAATCACGCGCGGCATGCCGGCCGGGAGATTGTCAAAAACCGTTGGGCGATCCTGATTGTCGCGATGAGTCGTAACCAGTCCTGTCGGTTTGTAATAGAGCCACAGCCTGGTTGCTTCCTTTTGCGGCAGTTTTTCGCCGTCCAGCAGAATTTTTTCGCTGCCGTCAACATTAAAAGCCGGGCTGTCAATCACTTCGCCGTTGACCGTAACCCGCTTTTGCAGAATCAGTTTCTCTGCTTCCCGCCGGGAACATGCCCCGGAACGCGCCATATATTTTGCTATTCTTTCGCTCATTTTGTTCTTTCCTTTTTCTGAATCTTCTTTTATATAATATTTACAAATAAGTAAAGGTAAAAGATGACACAGGAGTTTTATATGCGGCAGGCCTACCTTGAGGCCGAAAAAGCCGCCGCTTTGGATGAGGTGCCGATAGGCGCCGTGGTGGTGAATCCCGAAACCGGAGAAATCGTTGCCGCCGCCCATAATCTCAGCGAACACGGCGGAGATGCCGCTGACCATGCCGAAATGCTGGCTTTGCGTCAAGCTTGCCGGAAACTGCAGTCTAACCGGCTGCGGGAAATGGACTTGTACGTAACGCTCGAGCCCTGTACCATGTGTGCCGCGGCAATTTCCTTTATGCGCATCAGACACTTGTATATCGGTGCCGAAGACCCCAAAGGCGGAGCTGTCCTCAATGGCGTAAAATTTTATGACGCGCCGACTTGCCACCACCGGCCGCAGGTTACGAGCGGTATTCTGGCGGCGGAGTGCGCGCGGATGCTAAAAGATTTCTTTGCCGCCAAACGTCAAAAAAAGGCTTAACGGCCGTTTTTCCGCAACTGCCGGAGTAATGCCGAACGCAAAAGTTTCGAAGCGGAAGAAGCCTTTTGCTGCCGTTCTTCCTGATATTGTTGTCCTGTTGCGCGTTGCCGGAAACGAACAATCTGCAATAACGGGGCTAGGATTTGCTTTTGCGGATTTTGAGATTTTTCCTGCCTTATCCGCCAAAGGGCGTCCCGTTGCTGCTGGGCGGTCAGATATTGAACCGCCGGATGAAATTCCGGAATGTCGGCGTTGTCCCGATAAGCCTTTTTTATAACCGTGACATAATTGTCCAATGCCCGGAATATCTCTTTTCGGTTAAAGCTTGAATCAAGCGTTTTTTTCAGTTCTTCCAAATGTTTTTGAGCCGTGCCGCCGTTGCCGCGCATATTGGCAATGAGTGTCAAATAAGGCAGAACAAAACCGTTTTGCCACCCGTCCGACGCGCAGGCGGCCAAAACGCCGGTCTTGGCGTTGTCAATCCGGCAGCAGGCGGAAATAATGCGCGATTCTTTGTCCTCGCCGGAAAGCGGTTTCGGCCGGGAGTGATGCAGGCAGGCTTTCAGGTTGATAAGATAATGGCGGAAAAAGTTTTTTGCCTGCCGAAAAAGTTTTCCCGGAAAAAATATTGCGGCCGGATAAAAATTCACAACCGCTTCCAGCTGGTCACGTCGCGGCAATTTTTTAAAGTTGTGCGGCGTATAGGAGTGTTTGAAAACGATTTTGGCCGTCTCGCGCGAAATCAGCGCCAGGTTCAGCGAACCGTCCGGCGCATAAAAGCGCTTGAGCTGCCCTTTACGGTGCCAATAGTCGAATTTTTGTAAAACGGCTTTGCAAACCGGTAGTGAAGAATAATATTTTGCCGACGGATAAACATCGCTCGGATCCATGAAATCAATAAATGTTTTCAGAATGGGCTTGGTGTAATTATAGATTTTCTGCAATTTGCAATCTATGTCGTTTTCGGCGCGCAGCAACATGCAAAGACCGGCAAAGGCATCGGCATGTGCTTCGTTGAGATAACGTTTATATAAATAACGGTTAAACAGTTTGGCGGCCAAAGCCGTTTTTCCTCTCCGGATCAGCCCTTTTTCGCAAAAACGATAAATCTTTTCGATTTTCTTTCCGTTGAACAAATGTTGTTTTCTCTGCAGCGAATGGGCCGCTTCATGATAACAGGTGTGTAGGGTCTCGCGGTTGGGGTTCAGACCGCAGACAACCAGATGCCGGTTGTTGATAAGGTAGTTTTCTCCGCCTCCTAACGCCAGATTGCTGGAATTGCCGTTGTAAACATAGCCGCCGTCGGAAACGGGGCGAATAATGCTTTCGTTCAGCAGCAGATTTTTATAATCGGAACCCCACAGCTTTTTTGCGGGTTCAAACAACACCTTCCAGTCATATTCCGATTTTTCGGCATGGCTGTAACGATGCAGGCGGTTATAGTCTACGAACAGCGTCCCGGTTTCTTTCTCAAGCTTTTCAATATCTTTTTGCACATCGCTGAACTTTACCAAAACAATCCTCCCGGATAATCATCGTTCACTGACATAATAAAGACGGCAGAGGGGTCCCCTGCCGTCAGTTGTAAAATCCAAAACGGGATTATAAGCTCCAAATCCCGCTCTCTTCGCTTAAATATTCCCCAAAGGCCGTATCTGAATCAGGCAGCAGGCTGTAAATCCGGCATTTGTCCGTTTCCAGCAGTTTGACGTCGCAGTCCGACATCGGGAATTTTTTGCATCCCAACCGCACGGCAACGCGCAGCGACTGGCCTTCGGCAAATTCAAATTTTTGCCCCAGAGCTTCGACAAAAGCGGTTTTCTTGTCTCGCAGCATACTCCAGCGTTTGCGGTCATCAATAGCAAAATTCATGCCCGCTTCCAGAGTAATAAATGTCGCACCCTGCGGTTCAAGATTGAATGAATAAATACATTCCACGCCATTGTTCTGATAAAGCCACTCGGTTGAGGAAACAAATTCCGTTCCGTTAAAGCCAATGCTGATAACCGGCGTTACAACCGCGGTTTCAGGATTATCTCCCAGCTTATCGGCAATAATTGAAGCAACAATTAAAGGTTTGTTGTACGGAACGTTTCTTTTAATTCTCTTAATCATAATAAAATTTTTTAGTTAAAAATAATAAAAATATAAATTCTAAAGTGGAAACAGTTTGCCAAAAAATAAAATATTTGTCAATAGCGATTTTGCATTGTTTTGTGCGGTCATGGGAGCGGATAGGCGGAATAAAAAATAAGAGCGGGAGTTAAAAAACAAAATTCCGAAAGCGGAAACTTTCGGAATAAGGGCAAACAGGGGGAATTTTTATTTTTGCTTAAGGGCTTTTCGTTCTTCTATCAGGCGTTGGAAAGCTTCTTTACGTTTGGCATAATCGCTGATTTCTTTTTCGTCTTCCCTCATAAACTGTGCCGCCATGCCGTTTTGGGCATTGCGGTTGATGTCTTCTTCCGCCGCCAGCCGGTCACGGGCTTTCATCACCTCGCGCGCGCTGCGAACCCGGGCTTTCATTCTGTTGATGCTGGCCAGCGTAGCCTTCTCATACGCGTCTTCTTCTTGAGCCGCAATCCCGCCCTCTTGCGAGGCAATGTCTTTCTGGTGCGTTTCAAGATCAATAACGGTACCGTCTTTATTCATCACATATTTGTCGGCGCTCATTTTCCGGCTCCTGAAAATCTTTGATAATCATAGACAAAAATACCATATTTTGCGCATTAATGCAAGCAAAAAACGCGGTTTTTCAAAAATATGTTGCAAATAGCGGCAAAAAGTGCTAAACCTTGCCGAAGTTTGAATAAACGTCAGGATCTTATGTTCAAAAAACTGCTCAACATACTTTTGTTTCTTCCGCTGATAAGCGCAGCCGAAACGGCTTGGGCCGACGTGAATGTTGCTGTAATTGCTCCGCAAAGCGGCAGCCGCGAAATGTTTGGCCGCGAAATTTGGGAGGGAGCGCAGATTGCAGTTGACGAACTCAATGAAAACGGCGGCCTGCACGGAGAAAAAGTCAATCTGATTATGATAGACGACCGCTGTGACGACCGTTTTGCCGTGTCTACCGCCCAGATGATTTCCCTGCACATGTCACGCAAAGACAAAGTCAGCCTGGTTATCGGCCCTTATTGCAGCAATGCCTTTGACCAGGTGTCGGGCATTTATGCCAAAGCCGGCATTTTTCAGATTGTCCCGACGCCGGTGAGCCATGCCGAAGCGATGCAAAACCGTGCCGGACTGATAAAAATGGTCGGTTATCAGGAGCAGCAGGGCGACGCTTTTTATAAATACTGTCAGGAAAATTATCCCAACAAAAAAGTCGGCCTGGTTTATGACAGCAGCGTCAGGTCTGTTGCCGCCATGGCTGCCGTGGTTCAGAAACGTTTCCGGGAAGACAAGCGCGAAGCTTACCTTGCGGTATTTGACTTTGCGGCCTATGACGGCGATTTTGAAAAAATGGCCGAAGAAATGAATGCCGCCAGCGTCCAAATCGGATATATTTTGGGGAAAGCCAAAAGCGTGGCCAAATTGGCTAAGGAATGGCGCGAAAGCAACAGCCGGGCAGTGATTTTTACCGACCGCTATCAGGGAGAAAACGCCTTTCCCGAGATTATGGGCAAAGATGCGGAAGGAACTTATATCTTGTCATTGCCGACCCTGAAAGACAATCCCGATTTTACCGAAACGCTGGTCAAACTGCGCCTGCTCGGCATTGAACCCCATGGCTTAAGCGTCTATGGCTATTCGGCGGTTCGCCTGTGGGAAGAACTGGTCAAAGAGGCGGGCTCTTTTTCTGTCGCCAAACTGTCTGAAGAAATCCAAACCGGCAAAGTTGATATCGGCTGGGGAAAAACCGGTTTCAAAGACGGGATTCCCGATAATACAGTCGGTTATCGGATATATCGGATTTTCGGCCAGGAATATGCACAGGTCGAGTGATTTTTTATTTCTTTCTGAAAAGTTTGCGTTTATACTCATCGCCAGATTTAACATATATTGTAAGGTGAAAATACAATGGCAGGTAGCATTAATAAGGTAATTCTGGTGGGTAACCTCGGCGCCGACCCGAAAGTCAGCAATACGTCCGGCGGTTCCAAAATCGTTAATCTGAATATCGCCACGTCCGATTCCTGGAAAGACAAGCTTTCCGGCGATCGTAAAGAACGGACCGAATGGCACCGGGTGGTAATTTTTAATCCCCAGCTGGCGGATATTGCCGAAAGATACCTGCGCAAAGGGTCCAAAGTTTATCTTGAAGGGCAGTTGCAGACCCGCAAGTGGGAAGATAACAACGGACAGGAAAGATATACGACAGAAGTTGTTTTGCAAAACTTCAGCGGCAATCTGGTCTTGTTGGACAGCCGCGGCGATGGTGCGCCGGCCGGCGGCAATGAAGTTTTCTCCGGCGGCGGTTCCGGTTGGGACAGCACTCCGTCTGCTGCTCCGTCTGCTGACTTGGATGATGACATTCCGTTTTAGTTTTAAGTGTATTTACAGAAGAACGTAGCAAATGCGATAGCATTTGCTACGTTTTTTCATTTGTTTATTTTATGAAAAGACGGAGGAGTTTCTGGGCTTCGGGGAACAAGCTCAATATGAACGTCAACGTCATACAGTTTGAGCAGACGGCGGGTGGTTTCCCAACCGGTAAAACATCCGACCTCGGCAGCATCAAGCTGTTTTATATCAATTCCGGATAAATGAGCGGCGTGCTTAATGCGAATGCCGTATTTCCAGCGCAGTTTCATCAACTCAAAACCTACGGCGCGGCCGATGTCTTTAGGGGTAATTTTTTTTACAATCATATTTTAGCTCCTTGTTTTGTTGGGTTAAAACAAAACCACCTTGATAAAAATCAAGGTGGAGGAGCTAACAAACTGTCAAACTAGCAGTCCTGCTTCTTCGATACGCAGAGCGTACTTATACCACAGACTCCCCCAAATGGAGGATTTTTAGTTTGATGATGTTTGTTAGACACCACAGTCCACCTCTGAACTGCGAGAACTAGAATAAAGTAATACAGCAAAAAAGCAAGGAGAATTTTTTAGTAAGGACAATGTTCCTCTCTCCTGTCTCTCCGTCCTTTCTTTCAGGAACGGTCATCCCGCAATTACGAGCAACCGTCCCCCAAAAAAGTCATCCCTCGATTGCGGAGCAATCGTCCAGGGATCTTCGAATTAATTCTTTCCTGTCATAACGCGGCATTTTTTCTCTCTTCTGTCACAGCACAGCGTTTTCCTCCTCCTGTCATACCGCAACATTTTCTCTCTTCCTGTCACTCCGGCCTGTTTTTTTATCTGTCACTCCGGCCTCCGAGCCGGAGTCCA
>UQFU01000022.1 GCA_900540425.1 uncultured Alphaproteobacteria bacterium | reverse complement strand
CTTTGCACTTTTGGGCGTCTTTGTTGGTATTGGGGGTAGTGGTTTTGTCGCCGCAATCGGGCAAAAAGCAGATGGCGGCTTGAAGTGGACGGAAAGGGATTCCGCAGGATATAAGGGTTAGGATAATCAAGATACAGCATTGCTCAGCCATGTATTGACAGCTGATCGGACGGTGCCGGCTCCATCTTCTTTTGGGTAATATAGACATTATGCATTTCTTTCTCTAAAACTTTTAATCAGCTATATAACGGGTGGTTCTGTTCCTTTGCTTATAAACTTTGGTTAAATAAAACATCAGTATTAATCTTAGCGCATTTGTCCGTAAATTGCAATAATATTTTGGTGGCATGCATTTAAATTTGTATATTATTATATTCTAAACTAAAAGTAGATTAAGGCGGAGCAAAAGTTAGCGGAACCGAAAAAAGAATAAAAAGGCCGTTTTAAATTTGATGCCAAAAACGAAAAAAAAGCGCTGTTTCATCAAAAACAGCGCCTCTCCTTTAGGATAGGTTTTTATTCCGGGCGAATTGCAATTTGCTCAATTTTAACCGCCAGCCCGGTCGTATCGTCCGTTTCGATCAATACGCCGCATAGGGTGCCCGGCCCCTTGGCCGGATTGAGCCTGCCGCCGGTGTATTTCCGGGTCAGGCGGTTAATCGGCTCTTCTTTTTCAAAACCGATAACGGAGTTATAATCGCCGCACATGCCGACGTCAGTCAGATATGCCGTTCCTCCCGGACGAATAACCGCATCGGCGGTCGGAATATGAGTGTGCGAACCGACAACAGCCGAAACCCGGCCGTCCAGATAGTGTCCCATACTGACTTTTTCGGCCGTTGCTTCCGCATGAAAATCTACAAAAATCGCGTCAATGTTGCGTCCCAACGTATAGAATTTTAACAGGTTGTCTATTGCCTGCGCCGGGCAGTCGATGGCTTCCATAAACAAGCGCCCCTGCAGCTGGACAATCAGAATTTTCTTGCCGTTGGGCAGCTCAAATTCACAAAAGCCTCGCCCGGGGAGGTGTGGCGGATAATTAAGCGGCCGGATGATTCTTTTGCATTCGTCCAAAAAAGGGATAAGTTCCCGCTGCTGCCAAACATGGTTTCCGGTAACCAGCACATCTGTTCCTTTATCCAGAAAGTCCCGGCAAATGCCCGGTGTCGCCCCGAACCCGTGAGCGGCGTTTTCAATATTGACAATCAAAACGTCGGGCTTGTACTTTTCCTTCAAGCCCGGAATGTTGTTCAGGACCGCTTCTCTGCCGGCGCGGGCGACAACGTCTCCGCAGTATACAATCTTCAAATTTCTGCTCCGTCGGAATAAAAAAAATCCCGGAAAGGGATTTGGTTGAAAATTTGTGAGGGCGCCGTCTCAGCCGTATTAAATAACATTCTTAATCGAACCGCGTTTCAAAAAGTGGGTGCCATATAACTAAACCTCGGTTTAGTCAGCGACAGCTCCCTAATAATATAATGTTGGCTCGGAAGATCTGCGGAAATACAAACCGGACAGCCCGCCCTCTATGCCCCATAGCTTACAATGATTCTAAAATAGATGCAACAGATTTTATTTTTTTTGTAATATTTTGCAGTTTTTCCGCCACGGCAGCATCAATTTCGCGGATTCGCGAGTTATCCACAACCGCCGCGACTGCCGGATTCTTTTTCAGCTCGGTCAACTCGTCTGCCAGCAGCAGCCCGACCATCGCCAGCAGCATGTTTTCATTAACCTGCTGACTGTTGGCGGTCAAAAGCCTGGCCTTTTCGTCCAACAGCCGGGAAAGCTGGATAATCCGCACTTCTTGCCCGTCTTCGCAGGCAACGCCGTATTCGCGGTTGTTAATTGTTATTGTTACTTGTGCCATTGTCTTCCAAAATTTTATCCAAACGGTTAATGATGCCGTCGATGTTAGAAACGATATTTGTGCATGATTCGGTCAAAAGTTCCAATTTTTGGTCTTTCTGCTTTGCTTCCGATTGTTGCTCCCGCAATCTGGCATCAAGCTCCCGTTTTTTTCCTTCCGCCGCCTCGCTCAAATGCATCAATGCCGCATTAAGCTCCGCCAGAGCGTCGTCAGTTTGGGAAAAATCGCTTTTTTTTGTATCAGTCACAAATATTTCTCTTTCTTTTCAAAGATTAATTTCGTATAGTAAAACAAATTTGATAACAGAGTACAATCTAAATAAAGTTTTTCAAGCAATAAAATAAATTATGCAAAAGTTTATCGTTACCATTACCGACCCCGGCGAACCGATTGTCAATGATGAAAACGCCGTTTGCCATGTTTTGAATTCGGAACTCCCCGCCGCCCGCCTCAAAGAACTGATTGCGGAGCTTCGCCGTACCGAAAGCCTGATCCTGGTTTCCGGCCCCGGCGCAGTCAGCCTCTGCCGCGAGCAAAATCTTGATGGTGTCGTTGCGGAAATAAATGTCGATGCTCCGTATAAGAAACAGATTCTGCCGCTGCGCGAAGCCCTCGGGCATAAAAAGGCGTTAGGCGTTGCTATTCCGCTGTCGCGTCATGCCGCCATGATTGTCGGTGAAACCGAACCTGAATTTATCGCTTTTCGGGTCGATTCTGCCGAAGAGGCCGAGAAGGCGGGAGAACTGCTCGCCTGGTATAATGAGCTGTTTCTGATTCAGGCCGCCGTCTGCGGCAAAGCCGATTCCTCGGTTCTAACCGGCCTGGACGCCGATTTTGTGATGATTTCGCCGCGAAATTTTAAAATTTTGGTTGCTAAAAAAGAAAGTTTAGATTAATTATCAAGTAACAAAAATATCTGAAGAATGGAGTAGAAAAATGAAACAATTAGCAGGATCAATCAGAATTGGCTGGGTTATTGAATACAAAGGAAAACCCTGGACCGTTACCAAAGCGCAGCATATCAAGCCGGGCAAAGGCGGCGCCTTTATGCAGGTTGAAATGAAAGCTGTCGAAGAAGGAACCAAAACCAACGAACGTTTCCGCACCGAAGATACGGTCGAAAAAATGATGGTCGAAGAAAAAGACTGCCAGTTTTTGTTTGAAGATGCCACCGGCTTGACTTTTATGGAAAGCGAGACTTTTGAACAGTTTGCCATGCCGGCCGATATTCTGGGCGATTCCCGTCCGTTCCTGACCGACGGCATGACGGTCTATATCAGCTTTATCGACGGCAAGCCGGTTTCGGTCGAGCTGCCCCAGCAGGTTGTCTGTACTGTGGTTGAAACCGAACCCGTTGTCAAAGGGCAGACTGCTTCTTCGTCCTATAAGCCGAGCATTTTGGATAACGGTGTCCGCGTTATGGTTCCGCCCTTTATCAATGCCGGCGACAAGATTGTCGTTTCACCCTCTGAAGGAACTTATGTAGAAAGAGCCAAATAATGTCTTATTTATCACCAGCCCTAACCCTTTTGGTTGCTGCGGTCAAAAAGGCCGGGCAATCGCTGACCCGCGATTTTAACGAAGTCGAAAAACTGCAGGCTTCGGTTCGCGGTTCTGCCGACTTTGCCAATTCTGCCGTTGCCCGCGCCGAACGGGTTCTGCGCCAGGAATTGTCCCGGGCGCGCCCGTCGTATCCGTTTGCCGTTGACGGCCAGGCCGAACCTCAGGGGCCGCATTTTGTTGTTTCGGCAATGGACGGCAAAAATAATTTTGCCCACGGTGTTCCGTATTTTGCCGTTTCTGCGGCGGTGGTTGACAATTCTGTCCCGTTGATGGCCGTGGTTTATAATCCGGCAACCGACGAATTGTATTTTGCCGAAAAGGGCTGCGGCGCTTTCAAAGAAGGTTTTCGCAACCATGAACGTCTGCGCGTTTCTGCCCGCAAAGAACTGCCGTCGGCGCTGACGGCGGCTTCTGCCGGAACTTCCGAACTTTCCGACTATCAGCAGGTGTTGGCGGCTTTGCTGCACAATACGGGAGGCGTGCGGGTTGCCGGTTCGCTTTCTTTGGATTTGGCCTATGTTGCCGCCGGAAAGCTTGATGCGGCAGTTGGATTGCAAAGCGCTCGCTCAGAACTCTTGGCCGGTATGCTTTTGGTCAAAGAGGCAGGCGGTTTAATTCGCGATTTGCACGCCAGAGACATTCGCAGCGAAAATCTGCCCGAAGTTCTGGCCAGCGGCAATATCATGGCGCTTAATCCCAATTTGAATACGGTGTTGCATGATTTGCTGAATAAGTAATCTGCTTTGAATAACGTAAGGAAAAAGCAATGCGGAAACAATTTGTTATTATGTCTTCTCTGACCTGCCTGTACCTGTTGGCCGGAAGTGCCGTTCCGGTAAGAGCCGACGATGTTTACGTCGACTTGTCGGTTTTGAACGAATTGCGCAGCGGCGAACCTGCTGTCTATAAGCCGGCGCCGCTTTTTCCCGAAGTCAAGTCACCTTCCCGAAAAAACTCCGCAGAGCGGAAGGTTTCTGCGCCGATGCTTTCCAAATCTGCCGCAGTAAAAAAGAAAAAAACGCCCGTTGCCAAAAAAACGGCGCCTAAAGTCGTTATTCCCGAAAAGGCGGTTCCCGTTTCTGGACTGCGGGTTTCGGTTCCGGCATTGGAATTGAAAAACGTTTCTGAAAACATTGAAAAGAACGCTGCAGCCCCGGTTGCGGCAATCAAAAAGGAACTGCTGCCCGAATTGCCGACCTCGGCCGCTCCGGATTTGAGTTCGGAGAGTGCGCAGTGGGCAGCGCAGCCGGTTGCCGAAAAGGCTTTTGAAGATGCTAAAGAACGTACCGAACAGGCTTTGCCTCCCGCTTCAAACGAAATGAAGGTTGAAATCCCGGCACCTGCGGTTGAAAATCCTGTTCCGGTGGCAGAAAAGCCGGAGCTTCCAAAAGTTCCCGAGATGGTTTTTGTTCCGCAAAAAGCACCGGAAAAAACGGAATCTGTATCCGCCGCCGTTCGCGAAAATCCGGTTTCCTCCGTAGAAGCTCCTGCGCCTCAATCCGCCGAAATGCCCCAGTTGCTGGTTCCAACAGCCCGGCCGGCGCTTCCCGTTTCTGACCGGGTTATCGGCTTTGCTCCCGGTTCGGAAGAACTGACGCCCGAAAATCGGCAGAAAATCGATACCATTATTGCCGGATTTGAAAATCCCGGAGCCAATATGATAGCCATCAATTCCTACAATTATGACGACGGCAATGACGTCTTTACCAAAAAGCGTCTGAGCCTGCGCCGGATAGTGGCGGTCCGTTCTTACCTCTTGGGCAAAGGGTATAAAAATTTCATGCCGAAGGTAATTAACCTGACTGATGACGCTTCCAAAGCCGATGTGGTTGAATTGGAAGAAGTTAAATAATTTGAAAAAAATAAAAAAAAGTGCAAATAAAGCTTGCTTAATTTAAATGTCTACTGTATAAAGGCATCAAAATTATGCATGAATCAAAAAAAATTTTGGAGAAATAAGATGAAAAAAGGCATTCATCCCGACTATCATGAAATTACCTATATCATGACTGACGGAACAGAAATGAAAACAAAATCGACCTGGGGCAAAGCCGGCGACGTTATGCGCTTGGAAATTGATCCGAAATCCCATCCGGTTTGGACGGGTATTTACCGTATGGTTGATACCGGCGGCCAGCTGTCTAAATTCAAAAACAAATTCGGTGCTTTCGGTCTCAAAACCGGTGATGACGCCGCAAACTAATATCCGGCTTTTTAGTTGTTTGTTAACCTGCATTTGTTAAGTTAAATGCAGGTTTTTTTATTTCAGCGGTGAACTGACTATGGTAAAAATTGCACATTATGAAGTTTATACGGACAGCGGCGACGGTTGGCGGCTGGAAGACCGTTTTTCCGCCGACCAGAGGTATGAAGCTGTCAGCCTGGCCAAGGAAAGGGAGCAGGCTCGTGTAAAAGTCAAGATTATCAAGGAAAACTTTGATGTTCAGGACAATACTTATCAGGAAACCGTAGAATATATCAGTTCCCCCAAACTGGCATCTTCCGGTGCAGCCGGCACCCGGGGCGGACACTATTCCCCACTCGAAAATCCCCCCCCCTCCGAAACCGGTGAGGACACCGTTTCCGTTTCCCGTCGCCCGTCTGATCATACGCCGAGAGCAGGGGCGGCCCTCTTGAAACTGGTCAGCATTATTGTCATAAGCCTGGTTCTGGTTAATCTTTTGGTCACTATGTTGACACCGTTGGTTGAACAGTTTGTTCCCGAAGACATTATCCGTCCGATTATGTTTGCGGTGTTTTTTACACTGTTTTTAGGAATAACCGTTCCGGTTTTGCTGACCAAAGTGCCCTGGCAGGCTTTTTCGCCCCGGACTGCGCCTCGCCGGGTACGTCCGGTTAAGGAAAAAAAGATTTATACCAAGGCCGAAAGCATTATCAAATGGTATAATCTTAATGATGAAATTGAACCGGCTATCGCCCCGGTTTTTCCAGAAGCGCCGCTGGAATACAAAAAGCATATTGTTTCTTTTCTTACCGAAATCGTGTCGCAGGTCGATTCTGCCAGCTATTTGCAGGACAGCTTTTCCAAGTTGGGCATAAAGCTGATTGTCTACGGCGGATGTTTTGAACTTTCGCGCCACAGCGGTCTGCGGCTGAGCCAGGCAAATTCCCTGCTTTATGAAGCTTTTAAGATTTTGGATGGCGACAAAACCGATTTGGAGGCTTTTTATGAAGCTAAAAAAAGTTATAATGACAACAAGGTTGCCATATATCTGACCGGAATCGGCGCTTATCTGATGGCTCAGATTATAAACGACCGGCCTCTGAATTCCGCTTTGCTGAAAAAAAGCTTTGACCGCTGGGAACAGCAAAATCACGAAATTACCGCCCGTGCCGAAGCGTATAAGGCTATTGAAACTAAGTCGGAATATGATTTGTTTATGGACTGCCAGGTTAATCTGCAAATCGATATTGAATTTCTGGATCCCGAACGTCCGGGATTGGAAGATGTCGAGGAACATATCCGCGGCGACGTCCGCAATATCATCTACAATCTGGTTCCAAAATATAACGGCTTGAATGTAATTGAAGAGAAGAATATCACTTCTGTTCGCTTTGCCAAATTAAATACGGCGGTGCGTATGGCTATTGAATTTTACCGTGATATCGGCATTTTTCAAAACGAGGAAGACGACGACACTTATACGATTCATGCCAAATGCGCGATTACCGAAGCTCATCCGGACGGTGCGCCGAATTTGTCGGATTTTTCCGCCTCTGTTCTGCGCCAGACGTTTGATGATGAAATTATCACTACCGAACCGTTGAAAAACCTTTATGATGAATTGGATAAGAGCAAGTATGAGTTTGATTATCTGGGCGAAAAAAAATTCGATATGGTTGAAAAACCTGTACAACTGTATAAAATACTCTATAACTAAACTAAAATACTTGAGTGCCGCTTGATTTTATGTTATTATTACAAATAGTTGACAGAGGAGTTTGATCATGACAAGTTCGATTTCCGGTACCAGCAACGTTAAAGACGGCATTGCCTATTGGGAAAAACAGGTAAAAGATGTTAATGATGTTGATGAAAAGTTTTCCAATTCCCGTGACCTGGGATATCTGCGGCTGAACTATTCGCGGTTGACCGCCGTCGGTTCATTGGCCAAATATGATAAGGAAGACAACTACAAAGTTACCGTTCAGTCCAACGGCAAACTTTCTATCTCGATTCGCAACGCCTCTGCCGAAGACGAAAAAGTTTTGAACCTTTCCAAATATGAAGAAGCCTTGGATGAACTGAAAAAACAGACGGATCCGGAAGGCTGGGCTAAAGAGCAGGAAGAAAAAAAACAGAAGGAAGCCGAACAAAACCTGATTGAAGTAACGGCACCCGGAATGCAGATGCAGGTTTATATGGTCAAAAACGGCCGGGAAGTTTTGGTCGGCGACAGTTCTGCCGAAAAGGGCGATGATCTCCGTGATAATCTTGATGCCATGCTCAAAGGGGAATATAAGGCGACTAAAGGCGTTTATTATGTCAAAGTCAGCCGCGATGATACGGTCGGCAAAAACGAAGATATAAAATACGCTTTGCAAATGAACGTCGGCGGCAAATATAAGCACGATTACGTTATGACCGAAAGCGTTTCTGACGATACCAGCAATAAAAAATATACCCGGGTTCCGGCAACCACCGACTACAGTTCCGGCGGCACGCTCTCTAGTGTCAATGCCCTGCAAATTCAGGCAACCCGCTATCAGGCAACGGCGCAAATGCTGCAGGTCGGCTATCTGAATATGGCGGATATTTACAGCCGCAACAGCAAATTTTAAGAAAATTGAGGCCTCAGGAATAAAAACTGAGGCCTTTCTCATAAAAGTCCTTGTATAAATCTAAAAATTCTTTTATTTTAAGCGCAGCAATATAAATTTTGATACGAGATTTGAAGTTTGAAAGGATAAAAATTATGACTGCTCCTTTAATGCCCCGCGCCACGGCAGTATGGCTGGTTGAGAATACAACCCTGACTTTCCGCCAAATCGGTGATTTCTGCGAATTGCACGAATTGGAAATTCAGGCCATTGCCGACGGAGATGTTGCCGGAAATATCATGGGAATCAGCCCGGTCGAAACCGGCCAGCTGACCGAAGAAGAAATCAAAAGATGCGAAGCCGATACCAAAGCCCGTTTGGAAGCGGCTCCGATGGAACGTAATGTCAAATTAAAAAATGCCAAAGCCAAAAAAGTTCTTTCTCCTTCCCAACGCGGCGATAAACCGGCAGCTATTTTGTGGGTTATCAAAAACTGCCCGGATTTGAAAGATACCCAAATCTGCAAGCTTATCGGCACCACCAAGCCGACCATTGAAGCCATTCGCAACGGTACGCACCGCGATATGGCGGTTTTGCGTCCCAAAAATCCGGTAACCATCGGATTATGCTCGGAAAAAGATTTGGATAATGCTCTGATTATTGCCCGCAGCAAAAACAAAAAGAAATAATCCGCCGCGGGCGAAAAAATGAAAAAGGCTCCCCCGCCGGGGAGTCTTTTTTTGTAAGATTTTGTGAATAGCAAAGACTTGCTTATGCCGTCGATCAATGTTATACAAGAACCACTAAATTAAATTATGTTATATATAAAATTGTTTATTATCATGAAACAGGAAAGTTTAAATCAGAACAGTACCAATTTGACATTGGCGGAAAGATGCGCTGCCGTTCAACAGGAGTTTTATGTCGGCTATTATGTTTTTTCTTCCGGAATCATTTCACCAGATAAAAATGCCGATTCGGTCAGAAGCGGTATAATTGTCTGGAAAAATCCCGATGAAAAAGCTCCGGTCGGAAAACGCGCTCTGATGGTAACGTTAGACCGTGAAATGAAAGCCTGGTCAGATGCTCACGTCGAATTAGGCGGAACCGATGACGCAGACGGCCGGCAGAATACGCTGGAAATTTTGCGGCGTGCCGCGGAAAAAAACATCAAAGTACCGGCCGCAGAATATTGTCACGGCTATAATCAGAGTGGTGTTCTTGCCGGTGAAGTCTTTTTCCCGGCGAAGGAGCAGCTGATGAGAATGGCGGGAAATTATGAGCGCATTCATCAGGCGTTGGTCAATGTCGGAGAAAAAGGCCTTTACGGGATTTATATTTCTTCAACGGAATATAACAAAGACCGTGCCTGGCAGGTTCGCATAGAAAAAAGACAAACGCACGTTTATGCCAAAAGCTATCCGGGAGATTATGTGCGTTGCTTTGTTGCTCTCTGATTTCTCCAAAAAACAAGCCCCTCAATCGAGGGGCTTTAAAATATTCTGACTTTTTATTCTTCTCTTGCTTCCGTCGAATGCTGTTCACAAGCTTCAGTCAGTTCTTCAATCTCCTGCTCGTCCAAATCGACGGCCTCAACCGTATATTTTTCCGTAAACCAGTTTCCAAGGTCAATATCTGCACACCGTTTTGAACAAAACGGCCGATATTTCGTGTCCGTCAGCTCTTTCTTGCAAATTGGACACTTCATTTGGAAACTCTCCCGGTTCCTTGACAGCACTCGCATTCGGATGTGAAAATGTCTCTCAGGCTCGGGCGGCGGCGAACCCGGACAATTTCGACCAATCCGGCTCTGCTTAAGCCCAAAACTGTGCTTTTGTTGGTATCACGCAACAATTCTTGCTCCAAAACTTCAAGCACCGGCTTCATAAAACGATAATCAGATGACCCCGCAAAATCAATGACGATTTTTCCCGACAGGTTGCGCAATCGGATTTGGCGGACAATTTCTTTTGCCGCCTCAATGTTCAAATGTGAAATGCTGCCGTTAGAATGGTCGTCGCCGCTGTCCACGTCGATAGCGACACAGGCGCGGGTCTCTTCAATGCAGATTCGACCGCCGGACGGCAGCTTGACATGCTTGTTCAGAGATTCAAAAATAACGTCTTCGACGCCCAGTTCAGTCAGCGGATCGGCTTTGATTTCAACGGCAAATTCATCACCATACTTTTCTTTGATTTCCTTTTCAATATTGCGCGAATTGGTAACAATCGTGTGCAAAGTTCCGCGGTGGCGGGCAATAGCGTCAAACAGCGGATTGCCGCGCCGATAAAGCAGCGCCGGCGCATTAACAACCCGCGCTTTCTTCATAATCTGTTCAAATTCGCTGCGCAGACGTTCCATTTCAGAAGCGATTTCCTCAAAAGGCACCGTAACCGAAGACGTGCGCAGTATCCAGCCTTCCTGTCCGGTTGTGTGTTCAATAACCGACCTTTTGTACTCACGCAGCTTTTCCTGATCTTCTATGCGGGAAGAGGCCGTAACCTCCAGACGGTATGGGCAATAGACCATATAGTCCCCCACCAGCTGAATAGAGCGGACGACTTTGGCTCCTTTTTCGGCGCGCGCTTCCTGGCTGACCTGAACCATCAGGCTCTGTCCTTCATGAAAGCTGTTTTCCTGCAGCCCGGCTTCTTCTGCCATCATAAACGCATCACGTCCGTCATTGATGTCAATCATAAAACCGGCCTTTTCATGCGCCAGTTCAAGCTTATGGGTGATTTTTCCGAGATAAATGCTGCCCTCAGCGGCCCGGGCCTCGTTTACAAATTCAATTTCTTTGACGTTTCCATCGCCGAGCAGGGCAACGGCAGCCTGTTCGGCCTGTTTGTCGCAAACTATGGTATCAATCATCTTATCCCAACTCCATTCAGCAAACATTTTGTTTCATATAAAGACAGACCGACTACTCCGGAATATGATCCGATTATCTTGCGAATGAAAGCTTCCATCATTCCCTCAATTTTAAAACCGGAACAACCGACCCAGTCACGGCCGGCAATATATTCTCTGATTTCGGTCTCGGAAAGTTTTTTTACTGACAGCCGCGTGGTCGAAAGCCGTACTGTTGCCTTTCCTGCCTTGTCTACCAGACAAACGGCGCTCAAAACCCGGTTGGTTTTTCCAGACAACAGACGCATAACCTTTTCCTGTTCCGCTTCATCATGCGCTTTTTGAATAATCTGTCGCCCCACCACCACGACCGTATCGCCTCCCAGCACAATCTCGCCGGGATTAAGTGCCGCAACATGGCAGGCTTTCTCTGTAGCCATCCGTTTGACATAGGCGCTTGGCGTTTCATACTTGTGCGGCGCTTCATCAATATCCGCAGACTGGATTTTTTTAGGCTCATACCCGGCCTGACGCAATAACGCTATCCGTTGGGGCGAACCGGAAGCCAAAATAAAATCTTTTTTGCCGCTCACCTATCTAAGCCTCATCGTCATAGGTTTTTTCCATGCGTTCATGGCGTTCTTGGGCTTCAATAGACAAGGTGGCAATCGGACGGGCTTCCAAACGCTCAATACCGATTGGTTCGCCGGTGTCTTCGCAATATCCGTAAACGCCGTCTTCTATCCGCTGCAAGGCTTCGTTGATTTTTGAAATCAGCTTGCGTGCGCGGTCGCGGGTCCGGAGTTCCAAAGCCTTGTCGGCTTCGAGCGAGGCGCGGTCATTCTGGTCGGGCTGGTTGAGTCCGCCCTGGGTGACCAGTTCTTCCAGAGTATCCTGCGATTGTGAAATCAGCGACTTTTTCCAGTTCAGAAGTTTCTGGCGGAAATATTCCTGCTGAAGCTCGTTCATATATTCTTCATCTGCTGACGGATGATAATCCGGGGGGAGAATGATTGCGGTTTCCATGGTTTGTTCTCCTACTTTCAATTAATAAACTGGTGACCGGAGTCAAAGTGTTTTTTCATATAGCAAGCAAGTTACAAATTTCAATTATTAACTTCAAGCAAAAAAATTCTCTTATCACCTCATAATTTTTGTTTCAACGGGTTAATTTTGCCAATTCGACTTCAACGCGCAGTTCAATCTCGGCAATTATTCCGTTCAGCCCTTCGTCTTCGGCGTCGGTTTTGCGTTCTTTGACAAAGCGGGAAATCTCAATCAGCCGGTCTTTGGAAATATATCCTAACAGCAGCGCGTCGCGGATTTCTTCAAGCTTTTCCAGTAAGCTAAAGCCGCGCTTGACGGCCTGCCGGCGCCGTTCGCGCCCTTCTTCGTCATTAATCATCTGTGCGGCAAAAATTGCATCGGCGACTGCGATTCCCGCTGAAGCGGAAACTGCGCGGTTCTCTTGTTGGGGAACTCCCTGCAAATAAGAGGCAAAACTTTCATTGCTGCCGGCTTTTTTGGTCTTTCCGGCAGTCAGTTCCGTGGTTTTGTTGATTTCGCGGACATTCAGCACTTTAATTTTCTCCCTTGACTACTGAAACTCCCAGGTAATTTCGTTTTTATTTCCGGTTTTGCAGGCTGTTGAGGCCTTGCCCATCGTAACCGGCAGAGCTGTCGGCGATGCGGCCTGCGTAACGCCGCTGGCGCTGGTTTTGTTGACCTGCCAGGTAAAAGTTGTTTTGTTGATGCTAATGCTGACCAGCGTGGCGGTAGCTTCCACTTCCCAATTGATTGTTGCCAGTTCGACACAGTTTTTGTATGGCAGGTTCGGAAAGGTGATTTTGTATGAACGGCCAGTTCCGCCGGTATTTCCGACGGCAAGCTTCACTTCGCCCTGATAAGAATGGAGCAGCTTTTGTCCATGTGCCATCTGCGCCGGCGCCAGCCGCTCGTCAATCAGGATTTTTGACGAAAGCCCCGTGTATATGCCCAGCGCTGCGTAACGGTTGTTGATTCCTTTGCGCAAATCTCTGATCTGGGTGACAATATTGCTGGATTTGAATTTGTCATACATCGAATTGACGGTCATCATTACCGAAGTAAACAGTACGCCCAGAATGGACAGTACTGCCAGAACCTCAACCATTGTGCGGCCGCTTTGCGACTTGTTGTTCATTTTTTTTGCCTTTAATTTCATTTACCTGAAATTGTATCACTTTATCGCATATTTCTCAACATTTTTATCAGGTTTGTGAATTTGTAACAAAAAGTTATAATAATTTACTTTATTTTTATAAAAAATAACTTATAGTAGTAAGACAGGTGAGAACCTGTTAAACTGCAATCTATATGAAAAGGATGGAATAATGAGAAATACTGTTACTGCTTTGATGGCCGCTGTTTCGGTTATGGCATTTGCCGCCGGAGCCAACGCCCTTGAATACAATCCCTATGTTGGCCTCAGCTATAACTACAATGATGTCAACACCAAAGGTTTGGACGGTTCTTACAAACCGAATTTCAATTCCGGAACCGTTTCTTTGGGTACCAGCTTCAACAAATATTTCGGTACTGAAATCTTCTATCAGATCAGCGATAACTATGGCAAAAGCTATACTGATGAAAAGCTGGGCTCCAATTTCCAGGCTTATGGTATTGATTTGTACGGCTATCTGCCGCTCGGTTGCGATCAGGTATTCTCCCTGCTTGGTACCGTCGGTGTAGCAGAATATCAGTTTAAGCACAAATTCAGCGAAGACGGCTATGCCCGTGAAACCAACAAAGATCATGGTATCGGTTGGCGTGCAGGCCTTGGCGCCCAATACAGCATCAACGACAACTGGGATGTTCGCGCTGTTGCCCGCTATGTCAACTTCAACAAGCTTGAAGCTATGGACCACATGATGGAATATACCGCCGGCATCAAATATAACTTCTAAGTTTTTTCAGAAGTTTCTAAAGGGAAAACCTCGGGTTTTCCCTTTTTTGTTACCGGTTTCAAAAAGGGCTGGAATATTTTTGAAAGCAAATTATATTAAAAACGGTTTATATAAAAAAGTTCTAAAAAGGATAAGAGTATGAGAAAATTCGCCTGTGCTTTGGCCGCCGCAGCTTCCTTGCTGTCCGCCTGTTCCGAAAAGTCTGATTCCGATACCGCTGCCGCTCCGCAGGCAACGGCTCCGGCTTATGAAAAAATTGTTTTTTCATACCGTGCCGGCGAGCTTAAAGACGGTTGCAGCGCCGAAAGCCCGATGGTCTGCGCCATGGAAAGCATGGCCAAATGCACGATAGATCCCGGGCGTGCCGATTGCGACCGCAGTAAAATGCCGGATTTTGTTTTTATGAATGACGAGTCGTTGCAACGTCCGACCGAAATGTCATTCCGGGTATATAAGTTGAAGCCGCTGAATGACGGCAGCGTCGAAGCTTATACCGAGAGTACCTGCAACGGCAACTGGTTTGGTTTGTGCCAGGGAAATGTAATTTATGTCCTGAGCCCGAACGGCAACGACTGGAAAGTTAAAGATGTTTATGCTTTGGCGGCACCGGCACCCCAAGCCGAAAAATAATCAATGCCCTGCCGTCATCAGGCGGCAGGACGCCAATGATTGATAGCGGCAGTTACAGCCAATGGATTTTAGATTCGTCAAAACGGTTTTCGGGCTGTTTCGGCGTTTCGTCCGGATATCCGATGACTACAATCGAAAACGGTTGGATGTTTTCCGGCAGTTTGAACATTTCTTTAATGGCTTCCATCGGCTTGGTCATCGGGGTTGCGCCGCACCAGCAGGCGCCAAGCCCTTTGGCATGGGCGGCCAAAAGCAGATTTTCGGTTGCGGCGGCACAGTCAATGTTAAGATAAGACCAGCCTTCTTTTTCGCGGTGGAAAGCCTGTTCGGCGTTGCCGCAGACCAAAATCACCAGCGGCGCGTTCTCGGCAAAAGACGCCGAACGCTGAACATGCCGAAACTGCTTGAGAATTTCTTTGTCCTCAATAACCAAAAAACTCCAAGGCTGAGTGTTATGGGCGCTGGGAGCATATTGCGCCGCTTTGATGATGTCGATATATCTTGTTTGGCAACGGGTTTATCGGCAAATTTGCGAACCGAACGACGGGTCAAAAGCCCTTCCATTAATTCCATCAAAAATCTCCTTGTTGCGGACAACCCGGCTATTTTTTCACTTCGCGCCGCAGGCTGTCAATTCTCGGCAAAACCGAATTTTCGATAATAAAACTGATTGCTTTTTCGACCATGCTGTCGCTGTGGCCGACCGTAGTAGAAATTTCTTCCATATCGGCGCCTTTGTCAAGTTTTTTTATCAGCATTCGGTAGATGCCGGCAACGTCGCTGATGGAGTCAATGATTTCGGCAATATAGGCGGGAATTTTCAAATCTTCGCGGCCGCCCCAAAAACCTTCGGCGTATCCCAGCTCAATTTCGGCAAAACGGTCTTCGCACAAGGCTTTCAGCTCTTCCCGGCCCTTAAACTTGTGAACCGGCAGCGAAACCCGGTTGGCCTGAACTTTGGCAAAACAATCGTCCCAAAGCCCCATAAAAAATTTGAAAAACAAATCGGCTTCTTCTTTGGTTTCCAGGCGCGGTTCCTGTCCTGCCGGCCAGAAAGAAGATATAACGTCTGTCGGGCGCAAGTCCAGATTCGGGCTGCATATCGCGCCGCAAAAACGCATTTTGACCACATTAAGCGGTGTCGGACATTTGTAATGTTCGAGCATTTTCTGAAATTTATCATCACCAATGTAGTTATTTTGACTTTTCATTTTTATCTTCTTCATATATAGTTGCCATAAGTTAATCTTAATGTAATGGAGTTTTTAAAATTGTCTAGGGTTAAATTGCTAAATATCGTGTTATTATGCCTGGCGCTTAACGCCTGTTCGCTGCTTGACCCTTTCATTGACCGCCGCCGCGAAGCCGGCGCCAAAGACGAGGCTCATCTGTATGTCGGCGCTTCCAGGCCCGATGCCCCGGCAATCTGCTATAATAAATGGACAACGGATTTTGAAACCCTGCAAAAAATGGCCGACGAAGAATGCCGCAAACAGAAAACCGGCACCCGTGCCGTCCAAACCAAAGAAACATTGTTGACCTGCCGGCTGTTCCTGCCTAACCATTTGTACTTTAAGTGTGTCAAATAAGCGGCTTGAATTTTAGATTCTTTTTAGGTAAATTAAGCCGGACTGAACAGAATAACCAAAGGAAAAAAGATGAACCTGTCGATTGAGAGCGTGATAAACGCCAAATTGAAAACCGTTTTTGAAAAATTAGGATTGAATGCCGGGTTTGCCGTCGCCAAAATGTCCGACCGCCCCGACCTGAGCGACCTGCAATGCAACGGCGCTTTGGCTTTGGCCAAGAGCGAACGCAAAAACCCGCGCGAAATCGCCGTGCAGATTGCCGCCGAGCTGGAGCAGGACAGGGATTTTGCCAAGGTTTCGGTTGACGGCCCGGGGTTCATCAACCTCTCTTTGGACAATGCTTTTATTGCCGAGCTGATGGATAAAATCGGCGCCGACAAACGGTTGGGCTGCCCCCAGACTGAAAATCCCAAAAATATCGTTATCGATTCCGGCGGCCCCAATGTTGCCAAATCCATGCATATCGGGCATTTGCGCCCGGCGGTTATCGGCGAGGCAATCCGCCGGATTGAAAAGTTTATCGGACATCAGGTCGTTTCTGACGTTCATTTCGGCGATTGGGGAACCCCGATGGGCATGATTATTGCCGAGGTAATGGAAATGCATCCGGACTGGCCGTATTTTGACGATGCCAAAAAAGACGGTTTTCCGGTTCAGGCACCCTATACGGTCGAAGAAGTCACCGAGCTTTACAAAAAAGCTTCCGCGCGTTGTAAAGAAGACGAAAAAGCCCGTGAAAAAGCCCGGATTATTACCGCCAAATTTCAGGACGGACACCCCGGATACCGTGCCTTGTGGCAGCACTTGCGCGATGTTTCGGTCGATGCGGTCAAAGCCAATTATGACGAACTTGACGTCAATTTTGACCTCTGGCTGGGAGAAAGCGATGCGCACCAAACCTGCTACCGGATTATGGATATTGCCCGGGAGAAAGGGATTCTCGAAAAAGACGACGGCGCCGAAATTATCCGCCTTGAGGCCGGAGCCAAGCCCAAGCCTCCGGTTATTTTGGAAAAGTCCGACGGCGGTTTTACCTATGCCGCGACCGACATTGCCACGATTAAAATGCGGGTTGACGACCTCAAAGCCCAAGAAATTATTTATGTGACCGACTTGCGCCAGTCGCTCCATTTTGAGCAGGTTTTTGAAGCCGCAAACCTGCTTGGCATCTGCCCGGAAACCAAATTGGTGCATATCGGGTTCGGAACGGTTAACGGCAAAGACGGCAAGCCTTTCAAAACCCGTGACGGCGGCGTCATGAATTTGGAAGACCTGATTAAAATGTCCAAAGAAGCCGTCCGGCAGTCAATGCCGAAAGCCGAAGAAGTCAGCGGTTATACGCAGGAACAAATCGACAAAATGGCCGATGAAATTACCGTTGCGGCCATCAAATTTCAGGACTTGAAAAACAACATTGCCTCTGGCTATATCTTCAGTCTTGAGGATTTTGCGCGTTTTGACGGCAAAACCGGCCCCTATATTCAGTATGCGATAGCCCGGATTAATTCTATTATCCGCAAAGCGCAGGAAGCCGGTATCACCGCCGGAAAAATTATTGTTTCCAATCCCGAAGAACGCGCCCTGGCGTTGAAAATCGCCCAGTTCGGCAATATCGTCGTCCGGGCGGCCGAGGATAAGGAACCGAGCATCATTTCCGACTTTGCCTACAATCTGGCCCAGAGTTTCAGCAGCTTCTACAATACTTCTTCCATTGTCAACGCCGAAACGCCGGAATTGGCCGCCTCCCGCCTGCAGCTGGCGCGCATTGCCCGGGATATGCTCAAACGGCTTTTGTACCTGCTTGGCATCAGCGCTCCTGAAGTCATGCTCAAAAGCGCGGCCGGAGAAAACGGAGAACAGTAATGGCTAAAAATATCAAACGCCGGGATTTTATTACCAGCGGTCTGGTTGCTCAGAACCGCCGCGCCAATTTTGATTATCAGATTGACGAAAAGTTCACGGCCGGCCTCGAACTGGCCGGAACCGAGGTCAAATCCCTGCGTTTGGGACACGCCAATATCAATGATGCTTATGGGATTATCAAAGGCAATGAGCTGTATATTTCCAATATGTATATTGCCGAATATGCCAATCGCGGTTATGAGAGCCATATTGAAAAACGCGACCGCAAATTGTTGCTGACCCGCCGGGAGATTAACGGCATCATCGCTTCATTGTCCCGCAAAGGGACAACCTTGGTGGCAATCCGCCTCTATTTTAATGACAAGGGGCGCGCCAAGCTTGAAATCGGGCTCGGAACCGGCAAAAAACTTTATGACAAGCGCGAAACCGTAAAACAGCGCGATTGGAACCGCGATAAGCGGCGGATTATGGCCGGCCGCTGATTTAATGGCCGCTGAGCGCGTTTTTAAAATCACCCAAAACGTCGCGTCCGGCATTAAACTTCTGGTCAACCAGGATTCGTTCGTCAGAGTTCATTTTGGCCAAATCTTTTGTCAGCCGCGGATTGGAAGGCATCTTTTTTCCGGCGGACACTTTTTTTATGTCACGCAGGTATTCCTGATATTTTTGTTGATATTCGGGAACGTTTTTTTCGGCTGTTTCAAGCGGTGCCGAGGGTTGCAAAGAAGATTCTTCCTTAACGCCCGGCGCGGCTTTTTCTGCCTCCTGGCGAGGAGGCATTGTTTCTTGCGGGGGGAGCGGAGTATCGACGGCAGGGGGCGGAAAGGGGGGCGGTGGCGGTAGGGTACATTAAGAACGGGAAGAAATCGTTTCTTCTTCGCCGTAACGGTATTTTATCGGCGGCAGTTTTTCCTGTTTGGGCTGCAGCTCCTGAGCCGGAATAAAATAATCGGGCAGGACGCGTTTGCGGACATATTCGGCGGCGGCATCATGCCCCGGCAGCGCCGACATGGCAAGACATAAACTCAAAATTCTAAAACCGGTTGTTTGCATTTTCCATCAACCATACATTAACTAATTTCATGTACCCTATTATATATGAAAAAGATTTTTTTTATATTAACGCTGATTTTAAGCGGACTTGTTTCTTCCGGCGCCGCGGCACGAACCGGATGTGAACGTCTGCTGCCCAAACCCAGGCTCAGTTTTTATACCTCTTATGGCAAACTGCGGTATGATTTCAGCAAAGATCAAATGGGTATTACCAATGTCGGCATAAAATTCGGAGTGGTTGAAAAAGGCGTTTTTGCCAACGGCCTGGCTACCGGAACCGTCAAATGGGAAATAGACGTCAGCTCCGAAGGGCGCATGGGGCGCGGTGGCACAGTCTGTGCTTATCCGGTGGAAATCAAATTTTATCTGGGATTTGCCGACCCGCGAATTTATGTCAGCCGCGACCTGCGCAAAGGCAGCTGCATGTATGACTTGGTTCTTCGTCACGAACAGACGCACCAGCAAATAAATGTCAAGGCTTTGGATTATTTTATTCCGCTGTTTCGGCAGGCTTTGGAAAAAATCAGCCGGG
>UQFU01000021.1 GCA_900540425.1 uncultured Alphaproteobacteria bacterium | reverse complement strand
GCGTTGAAATTCCAGGTCGGCCATCTGCCAGTCCGGCAGAAAGGTGGTTTTAGCAGTAGCCTGACAAAAAGTGCAGCAGACAAAACCGCAGGCTGTTGCCGAAAGAAGAGATAATTTATGCATAATAACGCCCTCCGTATATCCCTAGACCATAATCTAAAGTATATCACCCGGAAGTACAAAAGTAAACAAAAATGATTAGAATATACTAATATTTTGTCTAAAATATTTTATCAAACCCATGACATTTGAATTTCTCATCACAATATCAAGATTTTTTATACTCTCAAATATTTACATATCGCAAAATAGCCTCCGTTTTCAGTATCTAAATGCAAAAACCGGAAAATGTATAAACATTTTCCGGTTTCTTATCATCTCTTTATTGTAGCTCGCCTATTGCAGCCAAACTTGACCGCTGAGCCGCAAAAATCGTTTCCAGTTTCAAACGCGACTTATCGCTCAATTCTTCCAGACACAGAGTAGAAATACAACAAACGACATATTTCTCATCAAGCGGCAAAAATTCCGCTTTTTCCATGAAAAATTTTTCTTCCTTTCGGAACTGCTCTTTCACCTCTCGAAAAGCGCTCCCGGAGCAACTTGATACTTTATCCGACAAGTTCATCCGATAACACTTTTCTGTCGCACGCAGATAATGCAATAAGATTGCAATAAAGTCTGTCACCGACTCAGACAAATTACTTACAAGATAGTCCTCAATCCGGGCAATCCGAATAATGTTAACCGCAATAATAAACTTTGGGTTCTCAAACAAATCGCGGTATTTCTGCTCCATATTATAAGGCAGCTCCGGCGAAATAACAAACGGCAGATAAGAAAATTCTTTGTTTTTCAACAAATCGAATAAAACTCTTGTCTGCTTTTCCCCCAGCAAATTAACCACACGGCGAAAAACCATTCTCGGAAAACTGATATTTAAGGCTTTCCACATTCTGATGCGAAACTTTTCGCGATACCTGAAATCATCCATACTAATAAGAAATTAACAAAATTATTAAACTAAGTGTCTTTAAATTAGCGTCCTGTCAATTGATTGTCAAATACAATCTGAAACAGATAGAAAAAAGAGTTCCTGTTGCAGCAGGAACTCTTTTTTTACAACTTTGATTAACTATGCCTTAGGTTCTTTCACAAACTCTGCTTCTAGCCAGCAGGTTGCTTTAACATCAAGGCCGCAAACCGCGCAATCAAGCGGAGAACCATCCATCTTGCCAGCCAACGAATTTGTCACTTCGTTAACAAAAGCGGTCTCGCCGGTTCTCACACGGCAAATAACATAACCGCCATAGGCAACCGGAAGCGCCCATACCGTATGACCGTTGCCTTGTGCCAAAAACGAACGCGTTTCCGCAAGTTCATACTTATTTTCCTTGGCAAAGGCTTTCATCTTCTTCCAAGCATTGCGCTGCTGCAATACCCAAATCTGCGGAGCTTTTCCGGTAACCGTAAAACTGTCTGTCTCCTCATCATAAAGGACATAACAAACTGCCCCGGTTGCATGCGCCTCACAGCGAAGTGACCAATAAGTCTTGCCATCTACGGTGGCAAGTTTGGCCCGGCTCGCTAATTTGTCTTTGAAATGAACATGATAGTCTAATTCATGTTCATCGGCATACTGACGCAATTTTGCCGTCTTTTCACGCTGAGCATAGAAGAAATGGCCATTTTGCAAAATCTCTAACACATACCAAGCTCCAAAACGGAACGGTACGCGGATACACGGAGAAGATGTTCCGTCAGGCTTCTCCAACTGGGGAATACCCAACTCTACATTCGCAAACCCACTATAAGGGAGATCCTTTAACGCCCCCAGAGGTTCAACCCGGATATCTTTGTTATCAAGAACAAAGATGTGGCCATCTGTCATATCATACCCAAAAAGCTTTTTCTCGTCTTTTGAGAAAATGACATACAGGTTGTAATAAACCCGCAACCAGCCTTCAATCCAAGAAACCTGACAAGGCTGCGCAATCGCATCAATAACAAGCTTAACGCCTTTTTCACGGGCAAGCTTATGTAATGCTTCGGTTGCTGCTCTCTGACGCTTAAAGCGGATTGCCAACTCAATAGAATCTCTAACCTGACCTTGCTTCAATGTACCTAAAGCGATTTCATTTGTTTTCATAAATAATAAAATTAAAAAATTTATAACTAAAATTGTAATATATATATGACAAAACAAATAATCTTATTCTGACACAATGTCAAGCACAAAAAAAGGGAAGAAACAACTTAATTTCTTCCCTTTTGTTTTCACAGAAAAATTATCTGCTTATTTTTTGTCTTCTATCCTCATTTTATAGAAAGAGCGATAAACAAAGATAAGCCCGATAATCATAAATGCGATTCCCAGCCCCAGCGAAACCGGACGCGGTGCGGCTACCGCCATCTCTACCGCCAACAGTCCGAACAGGGTGGTAAATTTAATAATCGGGTTCAACGCTACCGAAGAGGTATCCTTGTATGGATCCCCGACCGTATCGCCGACCACCGTTGCGTCATGCAGCGGCGTCCCCTTTTCCTGCAAATCGACCTCGACAACCTTCTTGGCATTATCCCAGGCGCCGCCGGCGTTCGCCATATAAAGAGCCTGAAACAGCCCAAAGACCGCGATTGAGATCAGATAGCTGGCAAACAGATTGGCATCAAAGCAGGCAAATGCAATGGTGAAAGAGAAAATCACAATAAAGATATTGAGCATTCCCTTCTGGGCATAAATCGTGCAGATTTTGACCACTTTCTGAGAATCTTCCACCGAAGCAGCCTTTTTCACATCCAGCTTAATATGCTGTTTAATGAAGTCAACCGCCCGATAAGCGCCGGTCGAAACCGCCTGCATTGAAGCGCCGGAGAACCAGTAAATCACCGCGCCGCCCAAAATCAGGCCGAACAGGACATAAGGATCCAGCAGGTTCAGCTTAAGGTTCAAAAGCAGAATGATTGAGAAAATCATCGTTGTCGCCCCGATAACCGCCGTGCCGATTAAAACCGGCTTGGCCGTCGCCTTGAACGTGTTTCCGGCACTGTCGTTGGCTTCCAACAGATATTTGCCGCGTTCAAAATCAGGCGCAAAACCATAATCCTTTTCAATCTCTTTCTTAATGCCCTTGGCCTGTTCAATCTGCGAGAGTTCAAAAACAGACTGGGCGTTGTCTGTTACCGGACCGTAGCTGTCAACGGCAATCGTAACCGGCCCCATGCCGAGCATGCCGAAAGCCACCAGACCGAAAGCGAACACCGTCGGATAAACCATATAGGTATCCAGCCCGCTGGAAGCGGTAAAGAAAGCGATTACCATCAGGGCAACCATCACCAGCCCCTGCCAAAAAGCGGAAAAGTTACCGGAAACGATACCTGAAATAATGTTCAGCGATGCTCCGGCTTCACGGCTGGAATTAACAATTTCTTGGACATGCTGCGATTTTGAAGAAGTAAAGATTTTGGTAAATTCCGGAATAATCGCCGCTGCCAGCGTGCCGCAGCTGATAATAACCGAAAGCTTCCACCACAAATCTTCGCCCATTGTGCCGATCATCACATAAGAAACACCGAATGTCACCGCAATCGAAATAACCGATGTCAACCAGATCAGACTGGTCAAAGGCGTTTCAAAATCAAAGATCTTCCGGCTGCCGAAAATCATCTTAGATGCCTTAAGGTTAAGCCAATAGGCAACCATTGACGTAATAATCATCAACAGGCGCATCGTAAAAATCCACACGATCAAACGGGCCTGAATGTCAATGCCGTTGCTCATCAAAGCCAGACTGCCGTCCTGCGTGTACATCATGCCGGCGCCAAGAACAATAAAGCTGATAAGCGCCACGCCGGTTACGCCGTAGGTTTCAAAACCATCGGCGGTCGGACCGACGGAGTCGCCGGCATTATCGCCGGTGCAGTCGGCAATTACCCCCGGGTTCCGGGCATCGTCTTCGTCAATCTTGAAAATAATTTTCATCAGGTCGGCGCCGATATCGGCAATTTTGGTAAAGATACCGCCGCAAATACGCAGAGCCGATGCCCCCAGAGATTCACCGATAGCAAAACCGACAAAACAAGCGCCGGCATTTTCTTTGGGAATAAACAGCAGAATGATAATCATCATGATCAGTTCAACGCAAATCAGCAAAACGCCGATTGACATTCCCGAGCGCAGCGGCAGGCTCATAACCGGAAAAGCCTTGCCTTCCAGAGAGGCGAAAGCCGTGCGCGAATTGGCATAAGTATTAATGCGCATGCCGAACCAGGCCACCGTATAAGAACCGAGAATCCCCAGCACCGACCACAACAGGATATTAAGCACCATCGGCACCGGAGTTGCGTTCAGATAATAGAAATAATAGAAAATACAGGCGGCAATAAACACTTCCAGCAACACCAGCAGCTTGGCCTGTTGTTTCATATAAGTTTTGCAGGTTGCATAAATCAACGCCGAAATGTCCAGCATCAGCTTGTGGGCAGGCATTTTTTTAATTTTAACAAATTCATACAACCCAAACAAAAGCCCCAAAATACAAATGCTCAAACCATAGAGCAGAATTTGGAACCCGAGAATTGAATAACCGAATATATTATATTCAACGTCAAGAGACGGAATTTTAAGGTCGATTTCCGAAGCCATCGCTCCCTGCACCGTCCCCGCCGTCAAGAGTGCGGCAACACCCAGCAGACGGCAAATTTTCTTCAAACCAAACATATAAAAATTCCTTATAAGTTGATGTCATATATAAAACAACAGCCCCAACCCGATTCCTTTTCCGGCTTTGGCGAAAAAAGCACCGCTTTTCGCCTTCTTCCCGTTTCAGATTCGCATCTGGTTCCATTGAAATTATGCCCGCATCATATTCCTTCTTTCTAAACAATCGGTTAACTCCGAATTTCCGCCAGCACCAAAATGCTGTTGGAAATTAGCATAAAGCATTTTACCGTCTGCAAAAATATGCTATTGTTTTTAACGGCAAATTTAAGGAGAAAAAAGATGAAAAAATTAATCATTGCCGGGCTTGCCGCCCTGGTTTCCGCTTGCGCCGCCGCACCGGAAAAGACCTACCCTTACGGAATGACCGAAAAAGAATGGAATGAACTTTCCATTCAGGATAAGGCTGCTATCCGCCGCGATTTCTATTTTGTTGAAAAAGGCAATATGAACTTTGTAAACCCGGACCTCAAGGTTGAAGGCAAAAAAGAAGCCATGCCGGCATTCCGGAGCTCATCGTCCAAACCGGCTGCCGCCAACTGAAAAAATTCCCTTCGGGGAATTTTTTTTACCCGCAAAGAAATCGTTTGTTGCAAGGAGTTTATTGACTTTAGCGGATAATGGTGCTAAATAATTCCTTGGTTTTTATACAGTTTAAGGAACAAGAAAAATGACACTCAGATTATACAATACGCTTACCCGCTCCGTTGAGGAGTTCAAACCGTCCAACCCGGATAACGTGGTAAGAATGTATTGTTGCGGCCCGACTGTATATAACTATGCCCACATCGGCAATCTCCGGACCTACGTCTTTGAAGACCTGTTGCGCAAAACCATCAAACGCGCCGGATTTTCCCTCAAACATGCCATGAATATCACCGACGTCGGACACCTGACCAGCGACGCCGACGACGGCGACGACAAAATGCTGCTTGCCGCCGAAAAAGAAAAGCTCAGCGTTCTGGAAATCGCCCGCAAATACGAAGACACCTTTTTCAAACATACTGCCGCTTTGAATATTGAGCGGCCCGATATCGTCTGCCGTGCCACCGAACATGTCGAAGACATGATCAAATTCGTAAAAAAACTCGAAGATAACGGCTATGCCTATGTTTCCAACGGCAACGTCTATTATGATACTGCCAAATTTCCCCGCTACGGCTGCCTTTCCGGACAAAACCGCGAAGAGTTGAAACACGGCTCCCGGGTAGAACAGGACACGAACAAACGCAATCCGTCCGATTTTGTGCTTTGGTTTACCGTTTCCAAATTCAAGGATCAGATTCTGCAATGGGATTCGCCTTGGGGCCGCGGCTATCCCGGCTGGCACATTGAATGCTCGACCATGGCCATGAAATATCTTGGCGAACATCTGGACATTCACTGCGGCGGAGTCGACCATATTGCCGTCCACCACGAAAATGAAATTGCCCAAAGCGAAGGATATCTGGGGCACAAATGGTGCAGCTGCTGGATGCATGGCGAATTTCTGCAAATGAAAGACCAAAAAATGTCCAAATCCAAAGGCAACTTCATTACTTTGGATACCCTAGTCGAAAAAGGTTACCTGCCGGAACACTACCGTTACCTGTGCCTGACCTCGCATTATCGTTCCTCTTTGGTCTTTTCTTACGACAATCTTGACGCCGCAGCCAACACTTATCGCAACCTGCTCGGAAAATATAAGGAATTCGGCCAGGCGGCGACAGAAAACAATAACCGTTCGGAAAACCTGTATCAGGATTATCTGCGGCAGTTTGACGGCTTTATGTTTGATGACCTCAAAACCCCACAGGCCCTGGCCGTTATGTGGGCTGTCGTCAAAGACAAAGAAATGGCTGCCGCCGACAAATACAAATTCTTAAATAACATTGATGTTTTGCTCGGTTTGGGATTGGCTAAAAATCTTGCTGCCGAAACTTCGACATCGGCAGAAATTCCCGCTGACATCATGGCTCTGGTTGAAGAACGCAAACAGGCGCGGATAAACAAGAACTGGGCAAAATCCGACGAATTACGCGATCTTTTGGCCTCCAAAGGCTTTATTGTCAAGGATCTGCCCAAAAACGAAGTAGAAATTTCAATCGCCTGAAATAATATCCGTCACGCCCCGCCAATCCGGGGCGTTTTTCAAATCGGAAAAAACATTTGTGGCTTTCACACATATTTTTGTTGTTTTTTTCGGATTTGCGCCTAGATTGAAAATACATTAACTTTATGGAGAGGACAAATGAATTTTGAACAAATCAAATCAGCCTTCAATCAATATTTTGTTGACGTGCTGAAAAATCATTACATTGACTATCAATCACGCATGAATCGCAAAGAATTTTGGATGTTCGTTTTATTTACATTCATCATTACTTTTGTTGTTTCTCTGATTGCCGGCATTATCAGACTGCCGATTTTGAGCACCTTGGTTGCCCTAGCTCTGATTGTACCGTCGATTATGGCAGACATTCGCCGTTTCCGTGATCTGGGAATTTCCCCTTGGTGGCTGTTGGTGGCCTTTGTTCCGTTTATCGGCGGCATTGCCGTTCTTATCGCTTTGTGCATGCCCTCAGATTCGCTGAAAGCTCTGCAAGATAAAATTGTAAAAAAATAAATGCCCAAACCCCGTACTCAAACGGAGTTTTCACAATACAAAAAGAACCCGTAAAAACGGGTTCTTTTTTTTAAGCTTCAAACTGGTCAAACAGCTTTTTCAATTCTTCAATTTTTTGTTCCCGATCGGCATCGGAAGCGAAAGATTGGACAACACAAGACTGCAGATGCGTTTTCAGAATATTGCTTTCCACCGCCCTGACAGCCGAACGGATCGCCCGCAGCTGTATCAGGATTTCCGGGCAATAGCGCCTTTCCTCAATCATCCGCTTCACCCCTTCCAGCTGCCCCGAAATCCGATTCAGCCTTGCCAGTTCTTTGCTGTGGTCGGGATGCCCTTTTGGCATGTGTCCGTTCATCATCTTTCTCTTAATGGCAGGAACAGTTGTCGCCGCACTTCCCATGCTCATCGCAACGGCATTCGCTGCCGCAGTCGCAGCCCTCGTGACATTGGCAGTTTTCGCCGCACTGGTGAGTCTCGTCACAAGTACAGTTGTCACCGCAGGTACAGTTCGGATTTTTACATTTGGGATTATTACAGTTTCTCATTTTCTACTCCTTCAAAAATACCCCCATAAGGTATTATCAATATACCCGGCCCCGGTATAAATGTCAAGTCCTGTATCATATAGCTTTTAGGCAGATTGAAAATGATATGCCAAAAAATATATCAATACCAGACAATCACGGCAAAGGAGAAGCGCATGTACCAGTTACGCCCTGCCAACGAACGCGGTCGCAGCCGCACCGGATGGCTCGACAGCTTTCATACTTTCTCATTCAGCAGCTACTATCACCCCGAATTTATGGGTTTCAGCGATCTTCGGGTCATCAACGATGACATTGTCGCCCCCGGACAAGGATTCGGCATGCACCCGCACGCTGACATGGAAATTGTAAGCATTGTCCTGAGCGGCACCCTGGAACACAAAGACAGCCTAGGAAACGGCTCAATTATTTATCCCGGAGACATACAGAAAATGACTGCCGGCAGCGGTATTCTGCACAGCGAATTCAACCCGTCGCCAACCGAAGCGGTGCATTTTCTGCAAATTTGGCTTCTCCCCAACCGGAAAGGCCTCAAACCCTACTACGAGCAAAAGTCTTTTACTCCGCAGCAGCTCAGCAATCGTTTCTGTCCGGTTGCCAGCCCCGAAGGCAAAGACGGTACCGTCAAAATCCACCAGGATACCGAAATTTACCGCTGCCGGATGGATGCGGAAAAAAACGTTGGTTATAAATTATCCGACCGAAGAAGCTATTGGCTGCAAATGGCTTCCGGCGCTGCCGAATTAAACGGGGCTGTGCTGGCAGCCGGCGACGGGGTGGCTGTTGCCGGAGAAAACGAAAGCCTGAATCTTCGCGGAATAGATACCGTGTCGGACATCATTCTTTTTAACCTTCGCCCATAAACAAAAAGCCTTAATCATGAAGATTAAGGCTTTTTGTTCACTTCTCGGGAATAATCTCAATCCAATACCCGTCCGGATCCTCAATAAAATAAATTCCCATCTCGTCATTCACAAAACAAATACATCCCATCTCACGATGTTTCCGCAAAGAAGCCTCGTAATCGCCAACGGTCAAAGCCAGATGAAATTCCCCTTCCCCCAAATCATATTCCTGGGGATGGTCTGCCAGCCACGTCAACTCCAGTTCAAAACCGGAATACCCGTCCCCGAGATATACAATAACATAGTCGCCTCCGTCTTCCGAACGACGCTGTCCGGACAGCCGCCTAATCTCTTTCAGCCCCAGCGCCTGCTCATAAAAAGCTATACTTTTGGCTAAATCGCAAACATTAAAATTCACATGTGCAAACCGGTACGTCAATTTTTCTCTCCTTTCGTTTCAGTTTTTTGATTTTTGCTTTAGTTTCCGCCGTCACCCTATATGAGGGCAAATAACTTTCGTCAATAAAATAATTCGGCCCAAAGATCCAACTGCGCCCTGATCTTTCGCTTTTCCGCCATTTTCCCGCCCCCTCCTTTTCCGAAAAATGTTGACACGCCCAAACCGTTTAAGTAATTTAGCACTAAAAGAAAATTATTTACACTTAAAAATTATAACAATTATGAAACTCTCGGCATCGGAAGTTAACCGGATATTTAAAGAGTGTCTGTCCGTTTCTTCCTCATCCCAAAGCAGCACCGTAACAATCGCCCAAGGCGTATTATACCGTGCCTCATTTGACACCGAAAAACTCAAAAACTACGAAACGTCTATCCGGGAATTTTTGAACGAACTCCCCGATGGCTTCCAAAAAAACAAAGGAGGGGGGATGTCCTTTCTTAACATGTGCATGGATAAACACGGTAATTATTGGACCGGCAGTCATGCCACAATGGATGCCCTGGTAATGTTAGGCAATGCCATCGGAGCGGTATCATTTAACCTTCCACCGCAATTCTGGCCGATATTGCCGGGAGGCATGCCCTACGTTGTCGTCAAATGACGTTTGTTTGCAAAAAAAATCCCCGCAAAGCTTTTAAGCCTTCCGGGGATTTTTTCTACCTATTTTTTAATTTTCTCCGTTATTATCGTTGTCTTCAAGACTGGCCAAAACATCTTGCAGAACCCGAACTGCCAGTTCAATCGCAATCTTTGTCGGAATTGTATCGGCCAAAGCATTCAACATTACAAAATCATGAATAGTCCCGTTAACCCGTACTGCTCCGACCTGAACGCCGGCATCGCTCAACTTCTGCGCATAGGCCTCGCCTTCATCACGCAAAACATCATTTTCGTCCGTAATAACCAACGCCGGCGGCAAACCTGCAAGTTCCTCGGTCGTCGCTCGGAGCGGACAGGCATAAATTTCCTCTCTTTTGCTTTCGTCCGGCGCATATTGCTTCCAAAACCAAATCATCGCTTTTTTTGTTAGCCACGGTCCTTCGGCAAACTCATGATAAGATTCGGTATCAAACGACGCATCGGTAACCGGATAAAACAATAGCTGAAAGTCAATATTTGGCAAATTCTTGTTGTTTTTGGCCATAAGAGCCATAACCGCCGCCATATTTCCGCCGACGCTGTCGCCGGCAACAATCAGCCGCGTCGCATCCAGATTATATTTGGCGCCATATTCCGAAATATAGTTCAGAACCATAAACAAATCATTGGTTGTCTGCGGATACTGTGCCTCCGGAGAAGGGGTATAAACAGGAAAGACCACCGCAGCGGGAACTTCGTCCGCCAGCTGGCGAATCAGCCGGTCATGCGTAACTTCATTCCCCATAACCCAGCCGCCGCCGTGAATATAAAAAATAATCGGCAACGTATCGTCCACATCTGTCGGACGGACAATCAACACTTTCATCTCCCTCCCGTTTTCCAGCGGGACGTCGATTTCATCAATCTTGGCTTCGGGTTTTGCGCCTTCGTTCTTTTGAACCTCAAGCAAAACGCCGCGAGCCTCCTGCGGGGTCAGTTCATATAAGGGTTTGGCACCGGATTTTTCAAGGCTTTTCACAAAATCGGCAACCGGTTTTGCTAAATTTGGTTTACTCATCATTGTCCTCCCTGATTATATTCAAAAAAAATATAAGCCTTGCCTGTTGTTTTTAAAGAACCGCCGGCACATAACATAAAAAAAAGTATCTTTCAATAAGTCACGTGTAACATAAATTAAGTTAGATGTTAAATTTTCAATAAAATTAAAATTATCAATTCCTGCCTTGGCATGCTTTAAAATTTTCTGATAATTTGTTTCGTTAAAAATTGTAAATTCCACATTCAACAAATAAAAGAGTTGCGACAACAGGATGACCGCACTCAGAAAAAGCTGACCAAAACCGGAATGAAATTTGCCGATGAAAAGTTCTCGACTACAGTCAGCACGATACTTTCTTTGGCTGACAATGCTCTGGAATACTTAAAAAGTTCGAAAGTAGAGCAAAAACGTAAAATTTTAAATCTCGTACTTTCGAACTGAGAATTAAATGACGGAAACCTAAGCTATACGGTCAATTCACCGTTCAATTTGTTGTTAGATTCGTCAAATCGCAAAGTATGGCGTACCCGGAGGGATTCGAACCCACGACCCTTGGCGTCGGAGGCCAATACTCTATCCAACTGAGCTACGGGTACATCATGACAACGAACTTCCTTTTACACCACTTTTTTTCAGATTGCTACAAAAATTTTCAATTTTCAGCAGATTTTTCTTGACTTCTCCGTCAAATATGACTATTAACAAGCAACAAGTTTATTTTATCGATTAATCATAAGGACAATGACATGGCTAAAAAATGTGATATCGCAGGTACCGGTGCACAGAGCGGAAACAACGTCAGCCACGCTAACAACCGCACTCGTCGTCGTTTTCTGCCCAACCTGCAAAGCGTTTCGCTCCTGAGCGAAACTCTGGGCAAAATTTTCAGACTGAAAGTCTGCTCCAAAACCCTGCGTTCCATTGAACACAACGGCGGTTTGGATGCCTATTTGGAAAAAACATCTAATACAAAGCTGACCGAAGAAGCTAAAAAAATTAAAAAAACCATTGCCAAAAGCAAAGCTTCTGCAGAAAAATAATAAATAAAAATGGTCAGAGATTTCGGAGAATCCTTCATGGATTCTCTTTTTTTATCCCCATAATCCCCACAATCCACAGGGCATAAAAATTTTCCGCCTATTCTCTTTGTCTTTTGCAAAAAACTTGTTTATAAAAAAAACAACAAAAACGAAAGGACACCCGGACTATGGAAAATCTCGAAATCACGCAGCTGCCCCAGAATATCGAAGCGGAACAGGCTCTGCTCGGCGCCCTGCTGGCCAATAACAAAGCCTTTGAAAAAGTTTCGGAATTTCTGAAACCCCAGCATTTTGCCGATCCGATCCACGGCAAAATTTATGAGATTATTTCCAAACTCATCACTCGCGGCCATGTTGCCGACGTCATTACGCTGAAAAACTATTTTGAACAGGAGGGGATTCTTGAAGAAGTCGGCGGATATAAATATTTGGTCAAACTGGCCGACAGTTCTTCGCCGCTCACCAATGCCGAATACTATGCCCAGTTCATATATGACAAATACCTCCGCCGCCAGTTGATTGCCACCGGTTTTGAGATCGTCAACGAAGCCGCCAAAGAAGACATCGATTCGGATGCCATGTCCCAAATCGAAACTGCTGAGAAAAAACTCTTTGACCTCGCCAATATCGGCGAAACTCAAGGCGGTTTTCAGGATTTTGCTACCGCCTTAAACACTTCGCTCAACAATATTGAGGCCGCTTACCAAAGCGACGGCAAACTTTCCGGCCTTCCGACCGCTCTTGATGCTCTGGATAACAAAACCGGCGGCCTGAACAACTCCGACCTGATAATTATCGCCGGCCGTCCGGCAATGGGAAAAACCGCACTGGCCACCAACATCGCCTATAATGTTGCCGAATATATGTATCATGCCAAAGACATCGACCCCAAAAACAAAGGCGTTGCCTTTTTTTCGCTCGAAATGTCCGCCGACCAGCTGGCTGGACGCGTTTTGGCGACCGTAACCCAGACCAACGCCCACAAGATGCGCACCGGCGAACTTGAAAAAGCCGAGTTTATGCGCATTGCCGCCGCCGTACAGGAATTGGAAAATATCCCCTTGTATATTGACGATACGCCGGGGCTGAGCATCAACTCGATTCGTACCCGTGCCCGCCGTCTCAAACGCAACAAAGGCCTGGGAGCAATCGTAATCGACTATATTCAGCTGATTGTCGGTTCCGGAAGCAAAAAAACCGAAGGCAACCGTGTCCAGGAACTGTCCGAAATTTCCCGCGGACTGAAAATCCTCGCCAAAGAACTAAATCTGCCGGTCATTGCCCTTTCCCAGCTCAACCGCGGTGTTGAACAACGCGACGACAAACGTCCGGTAATGTCCGACCTCCGTGAATCCGGGTCTATTGAGCAAGACGCTGACAGCGTCATGTTCGTCTATCGCGAAAACTACTATATTCAAAACGAGGAACCGCAGCCCAAAGCCAGCGAAACGCCCGACCATTTTGCCAAACGTCATGAAGAATGGGAAGCCCGCGTCCGCGCCACCACCAACATCGCCGAAGTCATTATCGGCAAAAACCGCCATGGCTCAACCGGAACCGTCCAATTGTTCTGGAACGGCGAATTTACCCAGTTTGGCAACCTGGCCAAAGAAGAATATCTTCCCGACCGTATTGGCGATTAGCCCCTGCGCCCGCAAGAACAGCCGCCGCATTCCGCATCTTCGCCCTGCTCCGAACAATGTACCGTGCGTTCCTGAAAAGAATCTCCGTTGCCCCAATCTCCTAAAATCTTAGCATGATATTCTTGCGAACAACTGCCGTCATGCCTGCAGTATTCCGAATATGTGCCGGAACTAAAACTCAACCCTGATGCCGTTTCCGGCGGCTCAACCTCTCCGTTTTCAATTTCCTGCCGCATTTTCTCCAGCCGTTGGCGTTTGCCCTCGCAACAGGCGCAGCCGGAACCCTGAACCGGGGTTTTAAGTAACATTTTGGCCAGCCATCCGAACATTATATTTCCTTTCCATTTTAAATTTATTATAATATAATCGCAAAAAATTAAAAAAGGGGTAAAAAGTGCAGGAACGTTTTTGGGAAAACAAAAAGCTTGAAGACTTCACGGAAGACGAGTGGGAAGCCGTCTGCATGAACTGCGGCAAATGCTGCCTGATAAAACTCCAGGATGAAGATACCGAAGAAATTTACTATACAACGGTTACCTGCCGTTATTTTGACAAGCAAAGCTGCAAATGCACCGAATACGCCAATCGCTGTGCATTGGTTCCGGCCTGCATCAAACTGACCAAAGACAATATCGGCGGCATTCCCTGGATGCCCAAAACCTGTGCCTACCGCTGGCTTTATGAGAACCGCACGCTCCCGGACTGGCATCCGCTCCTGACCGGCAAACGCGACAACAACCATACCGTCGGCAGTTTCTGTATCAACGAAACCGAAATCGACCCCGATGACATTGAAGATTATATAACCGATTGGGACGAATTATGAATACCGCAGACCAATATCCGGACACCGATTATAACCCGCAGTCGCGTTATCAGGACCTCGACCGCTTTGAACCGGAATTCTGGAAAAAGAAAAAACTAGAAGACCTGAGCAAAGAAGAATGGGAACTGCTTTGTGACGGCTGCGGTAAATGTTGCCTTAACAAAATTGAAATCAAAGGCAAAATCAAATTCACCAATACCCGTTGCCGTTTTTTAAATTGCCAAAACTGCCTCTGCCGAATCTATGACCACCGTTTTGAGGTTGTTCCCGATTGCCGCGACATTACGCTTGCCGCCGTCCGCGAAAAACCGCGCTGGCTGCCCAAAACCTGTGCCTATTGGCTTCTCGACAACGGCTTCGACCTCCCGGACTGGCACCCGCTTTTAACTCGTGACGCCGATTCGGTACACCGTGCCGGCATGTCGCTCAAAGACCGCAACGTCATTTCTGAAACCGGAATTAACGATTATGAAAATCACCTTGTTGACTGGCCGGACCTTTGATTTCTCGGCGGCGCTCGGATTTGACATCAAGGTTACCCGTTCGCCCCTGGCCCGCAAACTAACGCTCCGTATTGACGCTCAGGAACGGATTCCCGCTCTGACAATCCCCAAATATTGCACCAACAAAAAAGCCGTCGAATTTGTCCGGGCGCATCAGGGCTGGATTGCCGAAACCCTGGACAAACTCCCCGCCGTCCGCAGTTTTGAAAACGGCGAAACAATTTCCGTCTTCGGCAAAGAATACCAAATCTGCCACCAGCCCGAAGCCCGCCGCGGCGAATACGTCCGCTCGGGTATCTTGTACGTGTCCGGAGAAGCGGACTTTCTCCACCGCCGGGTAAAAGATTTTATCAAAAAGAAATCCGCCGAAGAATTCTACAAACGTTCGGTCCGCCTTGCCGAAAAACTGGGTTGTGAAGTGCACGGCGTCTGCATTAAAGATACCAAATCCCGCTGGGGAAGCTGTTCCAGCCGCAACAATATCAATTATAACTGGCGGGTTTCGCTGGCTCCGGATTTTGTCATTAACTATCTGGTCGCCCACGAAGTCTCACACCTCCTGCACCAGGATCATTCGCCCGAATTTTGGGCCACCGTCAAAAAGCTCTGCCCGCGTTACGAACAGGGGCGCTCCTGGCTCAAAGAACATGGCCGCGATTTATACTTATACCGATAATTCGGACAACCATACCGGCACTATTGATTTTAAGCAAAAAAATTTCTATATTATATTAAGTAGAATTAACAGGAGATATAATACGATGGAAAATAGAAGTTTCGCCAGACCGACCGCTTCGGCGATTATTGACGAAGGTCTGCGCCAATATATGATGAAAGTGTACAATTTCATGGCCGGAGGGCTTTGCGTAACAGCCCTCGTCGCCTATCTTATTGCCAATACCTCGCTGCAAAGCCTGTTCTTCGGCCCCAAAGGATTAACCGGTCTGGGCTGGCTGGCTTTTCTTTCTCCGTTTCTGATGGTTTTCGGTTTCGGCTGGGTCATTTCCCGCGGAACCGCCGCTCAAACCCGTCTGGCCTTTTGGATTTTCTCAGCCTTGATGGGCGCGGCGCTGTCCCCGATTTTAACAGTCTATACCGGAGAAAGCATTACCAAGATTTTCCTGATTTCCGCAGCCCTGTTCGGCGCCATGAGCCTTTACGGCTATACGACCAAAAAAGATCTGACATCCATCGGCTCGTTCATGATTATGGGCGTTTGGGGAATTGTCATTGCTGCTTTGGTTAACATTTTCTTGCAGAGCAGCGGCCTGTCTTATGCCATTTCGTTTATTGCCGTCATTGCCTTCACGGTTCTGACTGCTTATGATGTTCAAAACATCCGCCAGATGTATTATGCGGAAGACATTGGCGAAATCGCCTCCAAAAAGGCCGTAGCCGGCGCTTTGAGCCTGTATATGGATTTTATCAATATCTTTATTGCTCTGCTCAACCTGTTCGGCGATCGCCGTTAAGAGCAGGAATCATGTCTTTAAGCCTCCTTCGGGAGGCTTTTTTGCTAAAAAGCTATTGACTCGCCGCAATTTTCTCTCTATAAAACAAACTGTCCGAGGCTTTGCAACAGAACAAAGCTTAAATAATTAATAAAAATAACTGTCCGGGGAAGACCCGGCTAACCGGAGAAAACAAATGAAACGTACATATCAGCCTTCCAAATTGGTAAGAGCCCGCCGTCATGGCTTCCGCACCCGCATGGCAACTGCCGGCGGTCGCAAAGTTTTGGCTGCACGCCGTTCTAGAGGACGCAAAAAACTTTCAGCCTAGCAGGTTATTGCAATGACTGAAGTCCGCGTTGTCAAAAAACGGAAAGATTTTATAAAAGTCGCCAAGCAGGGTGAAAAAGTGGTTCAGCCTACTTTAATTCTGCAGGCGGCTTTTAATCTGTCTGTTGCCGGAGACACCTGCCAAATCGGTTATACGGTAACAAAAAAAATCGGCAAAGCCCATGTCCGCAACCGGACCAAACGGCGTTTGCGCGCCGCAGCTCGCAACATTTTCTCAGCCCAAGCGCTTGCCGGAGTTCAGTACGTCATCATCGGCCGTTACAACACCGCCTCCTGCCCCTTCGATAAATTGACCGCAGATCTCCTCCTGGCCGTGAAAAGAATCAACAAAATACTGCAAAAAGGAAGTGCCGTTCATGAACAAGCTCCTGCGCCGGTTGGCGATTCTGCCGATTAGAATCTATCAAAAAATCATCTCCCCCCTGCTTCCCGGCGTTTGCCGCTATCGTCCGACCTGTTCGGAATACATGGCCGAAGCGATTCAAACTCACGGCATTGTCAAAGGGCTGTACCTCGGAACCCGCCGCCTGCTGCGCTGCCACCCCTGGGGCGGTTCAGGCTATGACCCGGTTCCTCCCAAAGAAAAACCGGATAAAAAGGGATAATCGCTTGCCTAAGCGCCAAAATTAGATTACAAAGTCAATAATTGAGAGTTATAGCCTGCCGCCAGGCTGTATGTATGAAGGAGTTGAATTCATAATGAAAGACGAAACCAGAGGCCTTTACCTGGCCATAATCCTTTCAATGGTTGTTATTTTTGTCACCAACTGGATGTTTCCGTCCCCGGAGCCGCAAATTCGGCAGGATATTGAGGCGCCTCAGGAAATTTCCGCCGCAGAAGAACCGGAAACCCTAAAAGAAAATGCCGCGCAAACCGCAGCCCGTACCCCTTTAAGCACGGCCGCCGCTGCCGCCCAAGACCGCCGCATCAGCATTTCCAACGCCGATATCCGCGGCTCGCTGCGCCTGAAAGGTGCCCGTTTTGACGAACTCTATCTGCGCAAATACCGTACCGAATTAGACCCGCAGAGCCCTGAAGTAGAACTCCTGGCCCCGGCGCAAACCCAAACGCCCTACTACGCCGAATTCGGCTGGCTGTCTTCTGATAAAAGCCTCAAACTTCCCGATAACAATACGGTCTGGACTGCCAAAGGCAGCGAACTTTCGCCGCAAACGCCGCTGGTCTTGGAATGGAACAACGGACAAGGGCTCCGTTTTATCCGTAAAATCTCCGTTGATGACAATTATATGTTCTCTATTGAACAAAATGTTGAAAACAATACTGGAAAAACCGTTTCCCTTTTCCCTTACGGCCTGATTAACCGCCACTTGGAAAAATCGTCCGAAAGTACGGCCGTCGTTCATGAGGGCATGCTTGGCGTCCTTGATTCCTCATTAAAAGAAATCAAATATTCCAAACTCAAAAAAGACGGCGAAAAAGAAACCTTTGAAACCAGCGGCGGCTGGGCCGGCTTTGGCGACCGCTACTGGTTCAGTTCCATTATCCCGAACAACAATGGTCAGGGCAAAGTCAAATTCAGCCGTACCGGCGAAAACACTTTCCAGGTCGATTATGTCGGTTCTGCCGTCAACATCGTTCCCGGAGCCGTTGGCGGCAACAGCGTCAAATTTTTTGCCGGTGCCAAAGAAATAAAGCTTCTTGACCGCTATACCAAAAAATTAAACATTGAAAAATTTGACCTTGCGGTCGATTTTGGCTGGTATTATTTCTTGACCAAACCGTTCTTTTACATTTTGGACTTCCTCTACCGCTTTATCGGCAATATGGGATGGGCAATTTTGCTTTTTGCGGCCTTGCTGCGTCTGGCCATGTTCCCGGTAGCCAACAAATCTTACGAAAGCATGTCCAAAATGAAAAAAGTCCAACCTAAACTGAAAGAGCTTCAGGAAAGGTACAAAGACGACAAAGTCAAACTGCAAAAAGAAATCATGGAAACCTACCGCAAAGAAAAAATCAATCCCGCCGCCGGCTGTCTTCCGGTGTTGATTCAAATTCCGATTTTCTTCTCTTTGTACAAAGTGCTCAATATTGCAATTGAGATTCGCCATGCCCCGTTTGTCGGCTGGATTAAAGACCTGTCAGCTCCTGACCCCCTGACCATATCGGCAATAACGCATCTGCCGATTCCCGGCCTGTTGGACATCGGGGTTTGGCCAATTCTTATGGGCATCAGCATGTATATTCAACAAAAGTTGAATCCGGCTCCGGCCAATAAAGACCAGGCACGGGTCTTTGCCATGATGCCGCTGATTTTCACCTTTATGCTCGGACATTTCGCTTCCGGATTGGTTATTTACTGGACTCTGAGCAACCTGTTGTCCATCATCCAGCAAAAAGCCATCATGCATAAACTCGGAGTCAAATAATGGCTTTTGAACCGGCAGCCTTCACCCCCGAACAAATTGCCGCGGCTAAAAATTTGTTTGCCCAACCGTGCAACTTTGTCCTCGGCGTTGCCAAATTGGAACAGCTGCCGGTCGACGGACTGCCGGAAATTGCCTTTGTCGGCCGCTCTAATGTCGGAAAATCCAGTCTGATTAATGCCGTTACCGGTCAAAAGGGACTGGCCAAAACTTCCAATACGCCGGGACGGACCCAACAACTGAATTACTTTAACCTCGACGGCAAAATCTATTTGGTCGACCTTCCCGGTTATGGATTCGCCCAGGCACCCGAAAACCTGGTTCGGCAATGGCAGCAGTTGATTTTTGCTTACCTGCAGGGGCGCGTTGAACTCAAACGGGTATTCATGTTGATAGATTCGCGTCACGGCATCAAAAAAGTCGATGAAGAAATAATGCAGATGCTGGACGCCGCCGCCGTCACTTATCAGATTATCCTGACCAAAACCGATAAAATTTCCGCGGCCGCCTTGGAAAAAGTATTAAAAGCAACCGAAGCCGCAGTCAAAAAACACGGTGCGGCTTACACCGCCGTTCTGACCACCAGTTCCGAAAAAAAGCTCGGCATCGACTTGCTCCGCGCCGAAATTGCCTCCTTAATTTGAAATATTGACAGAAAATCATAAATTTGCTATATT
>UQFU01000020.1 GCA_900540425.1 uncultured Alphaproteobacteria bacterium | reverse complement strand
CCGCCGGTTTTTTTACTTCCAGCGGAAAAATTTGTACGCCGGATTGTGTCAGGCCGCTGTCATTTGAACCGGAAAGTGCTGTTGGTGCCGGTTGGGTATTTCTCGTTCTTTGCGTGGTTTTGGCCTGGGCTGTGCCGGAGTTTTCAGGATCAACCAAAACCGGTGACAGTTTTTCGGAATATTTGGGCAGCCGCAGCAGCATATAACCGGTTCCGCCGCCATAAGCCGGGCCGGAAACGCCGATTGAATAATAACCGCCGATGAAACCGAAATCCAAATCAATGTAGTCTATCGAAAAAACCGTTTTGACGGTCGAATAGCCGATGGTCGTCATTTTGCAGCGATAGCCGATGTCCTCCAGCATGATGTGGTTGACGTTGCGGGCAAAAGAAACCGACTTGGCCGGCGTACAGTCGGGAGACTGTCCGTTATATGTTACGTTATAGTTCAGTACCAGGTTAATCTGCTGATTCTTGCTGCCGATAATCACATCGGTAATATTAACCGAGTCAATATACATGTGCGCAGGCGTGATGCCGACTTTGAGCGGCATGGTCAGATAATTTTCGGTACAGGTGCGCGATGCGGCATTGGCTTTGCAAATCAGCGCCGTTTGATGATTGTTGTTTTCAAAAAGATGAACCAGGCTGTTATAAATATACTCGCGCGACATCGACAAATTGGCCGGAGCGCATTGGCGGCTGCGGCAAACCACGATTGACTTGGGGTTGCGCAACGGCATGTTGGATACGTCCCGAGCCTGGCTTTTGGCCAGTTCGTCTTCAAAAGCCTCTCCGGTCATTACCTGCTGTACGCTGTAGAAACATCCGCACCCGCCGAGAAAAAAGAGCATTCCCGCGGCGGCAAGCTGTTTACTGGTTATTCTCCACACTTCATCAAACCTTTTCTTATAAATCCTGCGCTTATATTAAGCCAAAGAATTGCAAACAACAAATAAATTTGTTAGGTTATTAAACAGAAATTTAATTTATCGGCATAAAGGGGACGGTTTGAAAATCTGTGGTTTGTTTTTGAGTATGCTGCTTGGGCTGGGGCAGGCGGCGGAGCCGGTCAAGGTTATCGACGGCGACAGCCTGTTTATCGGCAAAACCGAAATCCGGCTCGAAGGGATTGACGCGCCGGAATATCATCAAATGTGTTATGATTCCGAAAACAAGGCCTATCCTTGCGGCAAAGAGGCATACCTCGCTCTGAAAAAGCTTGTCGGAACCCGGCCGGTTCGCTGTGAAAAAGTCATAATCGACAAATACCGCCGCCAGGTTTCGGTCTGCTGGCTGGGCAAGGTCAACCTGAATCGCTGGATGGTCGAAAACGGCTGGGCCGTGGCTTATACCCGCTATACCCGGGACTATGCCGCCGCCGAACGCCGGGCCAAAAAACACCGGCGCGGGATTTGGCAGGGACGGTTTATGAAACCCGAGTATTATCGGATTCTGCAAAAAGAAGCCAAGAATCTGCACTAAGTTGAAAATTTCATGAGATTTCTGTTGACAGCAGAAAAAACTTCTGTATATTGCAATCAACGTTTTATGTTTAAAATAATAAGGTGAAGAAAAATGTACGCAGTAATTAAAACAGGCGGAAAACAATACAAGGTCGCATCGGGCGATGTTCTGAAGATTGAAAAAATTGCCGGCGAAGCAGGTAAAGAAGTTGTTTTTAATGAAGTATTGGCCATTGATGAAACCGTAGGGACTCCCCTGGTTGCAGGCGCCAGCGTAAAAGCTACTGTCTTGAAGCAGGCTCGTGATGCTAAAATCATTGTTTTCAAAAAGAAAAGAAGACAAAACTATCGTCGTAAAAACGGTCACAGACAGAGCATTACTCTGGTTAAAATTACCGAAATCTGTGGCAAATAAGTAGTTAAGGGAGAGTATAGTCATGGCACATAAGAAGTCAGGTGGTAGTTCCAATAACGGACGCGATTCCGAAGGGCGCCGCTTAGGTATTAAGAAATTCGGCGGCGAAACCGTTATTGCCGGCAATATCATTGTCCGTCAGCGCGGTACCCAGTATCACCCTGGTAAAAATGTCGGTATGGGCAAAGATCACACCATTTTTGCCAAAATCGCCGGCAAAGTCGAATTCGCAAAGAAATCTGGCGACAAGACCTTTGTATCGGTTGTTGCCGAATAATATTTTTACGGATTTCACGGTGGAGGGGGTGCTTAGACATCCCCTTTACTTTTAAGCAAAATAGCTTAAATTAAAATGTAAGCAACCTTTGGCATAAAGATAAATCATGAAGTTTTTGGATCAGGCTAAAATATTTGTAAAATCAGGCGACGGCGGAGCCGGCTGCGTTTCTTTTCGCCGTGAGAAATATATCGAATTCGGCGGACCCAACGGCGGCGACGGTGCCAAAGGCGGGGATATCATTCTGGAGGCGGTTCCCAATCTCAATACTCTGATAGATTTTCGTTATCAGCAGCATTTCAAGGCCAAACGCGGCGGTAACGGTATGGGATCGGACAAGTCCGGCGCCAAGGGCGACAGCATTGTCATAAAAGTTCCGGTTGGAACCGAAGTTCTGGCCGAAGACGGCGAAACCCTGATTGTTGATATGGTAACGCCGGGACAAACCTATCTGCTGGCCAAAGGCGGAGACGGCGGCCGCGGCAATGCCAAGTTCAAAACCTCGACCAATCAGGCGCCGCGTTATGCCGAACCCGGCTGGCCGGGGCAGGAAATGTGGGTTTGGCTGCGCTTAAAGCTGATTGCCGATGTCGGCCTGGTCGGACTGCCCAATGCCGGAAAATCAACTTTCCTGTCAGCCGTTTCGGCGGCACGTCCGAAAATTGCCGATTATCCTTTTACCACCCTGCATCCGAATTTGGGCGTTGCCTGGGCGGATAATTATGAAATCGTCATTGCCGATATTCCCGGCCTGATTGAAGGGGCGCATGAGGGAGTCGGACTGGGCGACCGGTTTTTGAAACATATTGAACGCTGTTCGGTTATTCTGCACCTGATTGACGGTACGCAGGAAAATGTTGCCGAAGCTTATGCCGCGATTCGCCGGGAATTGGATCTTTATAGCGCCAAATTGGCCCATAAGCCGGAAATTATCGCTCTGAATAAGTGCGATTCTCTTGCTGAAAAAGAAATCCGGCAAAAAACTAAAGATTTGGAACGCGCCAGCGGCAAAAAAGTTCTGGCAATCTCTGCCGTTGCCCGCAAAGGCGTAACCGAGTGTCTGCATGAGGTCAACCGGTTCATTACCCGTGAGCGCCGTCCGGCGGTTGAAGAGGTTGAACCTGAAACCATTGCCGAACCGGTAAAAAAGGCATGGTCGCCGTTAGATTAGTCAAAGGATTAAAGGAGAATATTTCGTGAGTAAAACAGCTGCAAAAAAGACCGTTACGTCAGATATCCGTACCGATGAACAAATCTTGAAAATTGTAATGGATACGCTGGAGGACAACAAGGCCGAGGATATTGTCTGCATCGATCTCCAGGGCAAAACCTCAATCGCCAGCTATATGGTCATTGCCAGCGGAACGTCGCAGCGCCATGTGGCTTCAACGGCGCAGCATGTTCAGGAAAAATTGAAAGCTGCCGGATTTTCTTCAGCCGTTGAAGGGGAAGAAAAGGCCGATTGGGTTTTGATTGATGCTTTTGATGTAATTGTCCATATTTTCCGCCCGGAAGTCCGCGAATTTTATAATTTGGAAAAAATGTGGAGTTCCGTTGCCGAAATCCGCAAAAAATAGGCGAGGAAAAACGTGCGGGCAACTGTTTTGGCCATAGGGAAGTGCAAAAAAAATTCTCCGGAAGCCGCGATAATCGCCGAATATGTCAAACGTTCCGGTTGGACGATCCAAATTAAGGAAACGGATAACGCTTCGCAGGCCGAAGAAGCTGAATTTCTGCAAAAATCAATTCCTCACGGCGCCAAAGTAATTGTCTTGGACGAACGCGGCGAAAACCTTAAAAGCCTGGAACTGGCGGCTAAGGTTGAAAAATGGATGGCTGACGGCTGTTCGGAGATTTGTTTCTTGATCGGCGGCGCTGACGGGCATCTGCAATCTACCCGCAATCGGGCGGATTTGTTGCTTTCTTTTGGAAAATTGACTTTGCCCCATATGCTGATGCGGGCGGTTCTGAGCGAACAAATATATCGGATACAGACAATTATCAATCATCATCCGTATCATCGCGAATAATTTTTTTTGCGTTGTAATACTAAAAAACTCCGGAAGGGTTCCGGAGTTTTTTGTGCTGTTATTTTATTTTTTTGCGACCTTGGGGGTATCTTTTTCAGCAAACATGGTGCTGTACGATTTTTTGAGATCGGCAACCATTGACTTAAATTTTTTAAGATTCTGTCCGCCGAGGTTATTGCCGGTTGCCGCTTTAATCGTAACCGGATTGACCCGTTTGCCGTTTTTAATCACTTCATAATGCAGGTGAGGGCCGGTTGAACGCCCGGTACTGCCGACATAAGCGATTAATTGTCCTTGTTTAACGCGGACGCCGGGCTTAATTCCTTTGGCATACCCGTTCAGATGTCCGTAAGCCGTCGAATATTCCGAATTGTGGCGGATTTTAATATATTTTCCGTAACCGCCATTATATTTGGCAGCCACAACAACCCCGTCACCGCCGGCATATACTGCCGAACCGCGCGGAGCAGCATAGTCAACGCCCCAGTGGATGCGGACATCTTTATAAATCGGATGACGGCGCTTGCCAAACGGCGATGAAATGCGAGCCTGTTGATAAGCCATCGGCTTGCGGTGCAGGAATTTTTTCATTGCTTGGCCTTTTTCATTATAATAATCGACATTGCCGTATTTGTCGGAGAAACGGTAGAGGGAAATTTTATCGTTGCGAAGCTTCAGGGCTGCATACAGGATGTTTCCGGTCTTGACGACTTTCCCATCCGGAGCGATGCGGTTTTCATAAATGATTTCAAACCGGTCGCCTTTGCGCAAATCTCTGCGGAAATCTACCGAATACGAAAAGATTTTGATAAAGTCGGCCACCAGCCGCCGCGGTACGCCGTGCTTGGCCATGGAGCCGGAAAGCGAACCGGAGATAATGCCGCTGGCGCTGTTAACCTCATCGGTAAGTTCATCGCGCTGGGTGGTAACGATATACTGTTGTTTTTCGTTTTTGGTCAGAATATGGCGAATTCCCGAATTAGGCTCAATTAAAATACTCTCAACCGAAATAACGGTTTGGGACTGGATGTTGATTTTGGTTCTGAGCTTAATCTTTTGCCCGACGCGCAGCAAAGAAGGGTTATATACTTTTTTGACGGTTTCGTAAATATCATGGGCTTCTTTGTAGGTTAACCCCAAATCGGTAAACAAGGAAATGAAAGTGTCGCCTTTTTCGACGGTAATCTCCTTGTCGACGACTTTTTCCGAAGATCCGTAATTAACCAGTTCAAAAAGGGACTTGATGTTTTCCAGCGAATCTTTAACATAACTGTCCGGCGAATTGTCCAGCTTTTCCTCAATCCCGGCCTCCAGCTCCGAAACCGGAATCTGATCATAGGGATTGACGGACGCGCTAACGTCTTTGTTTTTCGTCAGAGAAAGAATAAATGCAAATGTCACCGCAAAAGCATAAACCAAAGGGACGATTTTGTGCTTATTTTTAATTTTCAAATTGAAATTAAATTTTTTAGATAGCAATTTCATTGAGTTAATCTTTTTTTCTGGTTAAGCAAAATCTGGAAGAAATAGTAACTTCCTTTCCTGTAAAATACAAATGAAAAGATTGTAACAGGTGTATAAATAGCATTGTATCCACATAAAATTAATTTTTTTCTAAAAAATAAAAAAAAGTTCTTGCAAATATATTTTTTATTGGTTATAAGGTAACTCGTTCAATGGGGGCGTAGTTCAGTTGGTTAGAATACATGCCTGTCACGCATGGGGTCGCGAGTTCGAGCCTCGTCGCTCCCGCCATTAAAAAAGCCGGGTTTATCCCGGTTTTTTTAATGGCATGGACCGACGCGCTCGAAGGAGAGACCCCGGTCGCGAGCAAAGGGATAAAAAAACTGACTAAATGTCAGTTTTTTTAGAATTTTGAAAAGAACTTGTTAATTTGCGCGCCCGCGATAGCGAGGCAAACAAATGTTACAAGTCCTTTGACCGAAGCGCAGTTGTTGAGCGCGGAGACGCGAAACCTACGGAGCAAGAAAAGCCTCGTCGCTCCCGCCATTAAAAAAGCCGGGTTTATCCCGGTTTTTTTAATGTTTTGGACCGACGCGCTCGAAGGAGAGACCCCACGATTATGCGGCAAAGATAAACAAAAAGTGCATTTCCCTCAAAAAAATGCACTTTTTGTTTTTTAGATGGCAAATTGATTTTTCTTTACCTTTTTACTGTCATGCGTAATTTTGCCATGCGGACGGTGAACAAAAGAAGTTTGCTTTTGAAAACGGTTTCTCATTTGTTCCAAAGCGCTTCTGAGCCGTTCGGAATCAATGTCAATATTTAAGCTCTGCTGTTGTTTCTGTAATGTCAGCATAAAAATCTCAATGGGAGAGCAGAGCGTAATGCATTGCTTTCGCTTTGAAGTGACCTCTATTTGCCGCAAAGCGGATTTTGTGTCCGGCCACTTGTCAATAATCTGGGACAATGTACCTTTAACCACAGCATATATATATTGGTTATATGCTGGTTTTTTAGTCAAATCGTGCCAGGGATGAAGACAGATTTCGGGACGAACCTCTTCTTGGTCAAACACGAGGCAGACCGGCAGCATTACATTGATAAACTCAGGATAAAAATGCACAAGCGTTTCAAACGCGTTCAGGGGTTTGTCCGGTTTAGTTATTGCGGCGCAATCCCAATCAATATACATCTCTATCAGATGCTCAACTTTAGATGTTTTTCTGCAACCGACATGATGCGGGCTGAACGAGCGATGAAGCTCTTGAATTTTCTTCTCATTGCTTATCCATGGACACAAATACAAAAAAGGTTTTTCCCAGTCATGAAAAATTCCCCTTATGGAATAATGCCCGGTCAAATAGTGTTCCCGCTCCATAAATGCCAGTTTATGTTCAAGCGTATAACAAACGGACGGAAAACGCCAAGGCCCTTTCTCATTCCATTTATTACTCTGGTTGGCAAGAAATCTGCGCATTTTGCTGTCGAGCAGATTAAATGTAAACGATGTCGGAAATTGTAAATCAATCATACAAATAAATTTAATAATGATTAAGTTATAATAATTATTTTTTTTTGAAAATATTAAAGAAAAAAATTCGTGTCAAGGGCTTTTCCCGGCAATATACAACATGCCCGGCAAAATTTATTTGCGGTCATTGTCAGAATGTTGGCTGAAAAATGAGACGGATATGGGATTATTGCCTTTCGCTCTGCTTTTTCTTATTCGCCTCATTGAAATAAGACAATGCGTTTTGAATCTGCTTTCCTCTTTTTTGAATAATGTCTCGAAACGTTTTTCCTTCTTCTTCAGAAAATCTCTGTTGCGTTTGGGCAGCCTGGCCGTTTCCTGTTCCGCCGCCCAAATACATGACGCTGATTGCCGCAGCCTCGTTGGCCGTCCGGACAATAAGCGGCAGATTGACCGCCGTATTTTGTTGCGGTATTTTGTGTGCCTCGCATAAATTGGATATTCTTCGCGCCGAATTTGGATAGAAGGCTTTAAGATAATCCGCAGTTTGAGCAAGCGTGTTTACCGCCAGCTTTTTACATTCGGCAAGCGCGGCCGCGGCATTGGGAACGGAAGGCAAATCCTTTTGCCACGAAAGCATGTCTTTTTCGTTGTTTTTGTAAGCACAAAGAAAATCGGCAATTTGTTCCGCCCGCTGAATTGTCGTTGCAAAAGGCTTGTTGAGAAAGTCCTTTTGTTCCGCAACGCTTTGGTCCGGCTCTGTTTTAATAATTGTTGCTTTCAGATTGCAGTTCTTGCCGTCAAGGTGCCGGAGAATTCTGGCCGCCGCCTGCGCTTCCATCAGCTGGTCTTTGGTCTGCCGGGGAATATAGTCCAAAAAGGTCAGCAGCTCTCCCGAACGGGGAAGGCCGGAAGGTACGGCTTCTTTGTTTTTAATGTATTTTTCCTGAACCGCGGCAATCACCTCCGGAGAAACGTTTGAGAGTTCGTTTTTCAGCCACGTCTTTTTCTCCTCTCTGTCCATCCGTGATTTGATAATGTTGTTTATCTTTTCTGCATTTTGGGGCGTTGGGTCGTTTTCATAAACAGCAAGCATTCCGCCGAAAAAAACTTTAACTTCAGACGGTGTGTCGCAAAATTTTTCAATCAGCGTTATGGTCGGAGACGTCAAATCCGTTAATGTTTGTTGAATATCGTCGGCTGTCATGGTTCCCTCCAATAAATAAAGACAACCCGATTATAAACAAAAATAAGCGCTTTGTGAAGCTAAATATAAATAAGCCGGATTCGTTTCTCTTTCGCAGCCGCCGCCTTTCAGAGGCTGCGAGCGATTTTTTCCGCCAGTTCCGAAAGCAGGCGGCTCTGAACCTTTACCAAGTCGTCGTATCCGCTGCCGAGCGGGGTGGAAAGAACGGTCTTTTGCTGCCTGATAACTTGCCCGGAAGCGTTCTTGATTGACCACCAGGCTTCCAAAACCACATTTTTATTCCAGCTGCCGTCAAATTTGTTCAGTTCGATTTGCACCAGATAATTAAAATTTTCGCGTGCCGACGTCCGTGGTTTTACCGCCGCTTTGGGCAAATAATAGGCCAGATCGTCCGCCATCACGCGTTGAATCATGGTGGAAAGGGATTCGCTCCAGCGGTTGTTTTCGGAAATGTCGAGCTCAATCATATTCGGTTTGATGGTTACAATCTGCGGCTTGTCAAGATAGTCGGCCAGCGTAATTTCCATAACGCCGACATTGCCGCGGATTCTGCTGTTGGTATAAGCGCCGGTATCCGCAGATTGCAGGTTGTAAAATTTTGAGGGCTGGCTGACACCCGTGGCCACACAGGCTGTCAGCAGAAGAAATGGAATAAGCAAATATATTTTTTTCATTATTTGTCTCTCTTTCCTTTTAATAAAGCTTCGGGATGGCGTTCAATATAATCGGCAAAGTTTCTGAGGGCCTTTGCCGCTTGGCTGACATTAATTGCCGCCTTGTTGAGGTTATCCAGCGTATCAGCCGCCGCGCCGGCGTTTCCGTCAACGGCTTTCCCCATGTTTTTGACAATCTTGCGGATTTCGGGCAGTTCCTCGTTAAGCGAGGTGAAAAACTGGTTAAACTTGACCACGGATTCGCGGATTGGCAAATCTTGAATTCCTTTTGAAATTTCTCCGAGCGGAGACAGAATGGTTGGAATTTCCATCATGTTTTTTTGATTTTCCGGCCTGCGCATGACAACCGGTGTATCCGGAAACATCTCAAGCTCGATCATCAGCTGACCGGTCAAATAGCTCTGAGTTGTCAGACGGGCGCGCAAACCTTTCTCGACCAGCGCCGACAATAGGTTATATTTAATTTTTTCAGAACCGGAATAATGAATACTTTGTCTGGCATCCATTTTGGCATAAACCGGAATACTGAACGTCAGTTCTTCCGGATTGGCGTTAATCTCAATCCGCGCAACCTTGCCGACTTGCACGCCCTTAAAAACAACGGGAGAGCCGACGCTTAGTCCGTTGATTGATTCTTCAAAATACATGACCAGCATTTTATTATCTTTGGTAAAGAAGTTGGATTTGATAAAAATGCCGAATATAATAAGCAAAACGATAATGCCGGTTGCCATGAACAGGCCGATCATTTTCTTGTTGGGTTCATTACGCATGTTTCTTCTCTGCTCCCCGGGTTAAGAATTTATACACTTCGTCATTGGGCGGATTTTTCAAAAGCTCTCGCGGATTGCCGCGTCCGACAATGCTTTTGCTGCCCGCGTCCAGAAAAACGGAATTGCTGCCGATGGCAAAAATAGAGGCAAGTTCGTGGGTAACAACCACGATTGTTGTCCCCAAACTTTGATTAATGTCAATAATCAGATCGTCAAGCATTTTGGAACTGATGGGGTCGAGCCCGGCCGACGGCTCGTCAAAATATACAATATCGGGATCAAGCGCCAGGGCACGGGCCAGTCCTGCGCGTTTTTTCATGCCGCCGCTGATTTCAGACGGATAAAATTCTTCAAAGCCGGTCAGCCCGACCAAAGAAAGTTTGAGCGAAACCAATTCGGCAATCAGCTTGTCGGAATAAGACGTATATTGCCGCAGCGGCAGGGCAATGTTCTCGGCCAGCGTCATCGAACTGAACAAGGCGCCGCTTTGGTATAAGATACCGCATTTTTGCATGATTTTCTGCCGTTCGGGCTCATTGGCGGAAGTAAAGTCTACGCCGTCAATGATAATTTTTCCCGATGCCGCTGGCACCAGGCCGGTCAACACCCTCAGCAAAGAACTCTTGCCGCCGCCGCTGGCACCCATAATAATAAAAATGTCGCCTTTTTTGACCTCAAAGCTAATGTCTTTGAGCAATACAAAATCGCCGTATGCAATGGTCAGCCCGCTGACCAAAATTTCTGCCTTTGCCGCTGTCATATGCCTAATGCCTCAAAAATAACCGTAATCATGCCGGTTACCACAATCATCCACACAATCGCCGAAACCACGGCTTGGGTTGTCGCTTTTCCGACGCTGTCGGCATTGCGCCCGCAATAAATTCCAAAATAGCAGCCGCAAAGCGAAATCACAATCCCAAAGACCAAACCATGAAACAGCCCGACCAGAAAATTGGTCATGTCCAAAGCGTTGAGGGTATACTTGTAATATTCCGGTGCCGGAATGTCCAATATCAGAACCCCCACGGCGGCACCCCCGATAATTCCCATAAAATCCGCCAGAATAACCAGAAACGGCGTGGCAATGGTCAAAGCCATAATTCGGGGCAGCACCAGAAAATCGGCAACCGGAATTCCCATGGTTTTCAGCGCGTCGATTTCTTCGTTTACCTGCATGGTGCCGATGGTGGCGGCATAAGAGGCGCCGGTGCGGCCGGCCATGATAATTCCCACCATAATCGCCCCCATAATTCGCGTCATGCCGATAGCCACCAGACTAGCGACATAAATCTGGGCGCCGAAAGTCTTGAGCTGAATGGCGCCGACAAAGGCCAAAATCAGCCCCACCATGAAGCTGACCAGCGAAACAATGCTGATAGCTTTGTAAGAACAATCCTGGAGGGCAAACAAAAAATCGACTTTTCTCATCACCGCTCTTGAAAGCAGCCATTGATGAAAAGAGAACAGACACTGGCTGATAAAGGCCAAACCTTTGCCGATGCTGCCCCATACTGCATATCCGAAATCTCCCATTGCATCCAGAAGCGGCAGTTTTTGAATACGGGGCAGGGAGGGTTTCCGGTCAACGGCAAAAGCCAGTTCAATCAGCCGTTTTAGATTTTCCGGAAAACTTTTGAAGGTTATGCTTTTTCCGCTAGCCCGGCACTCCTGTGCCAGTTCGTATAAAACCACGACCAAAGTTGAATCCCAGCGGCCGAGCTCCGCGGCGTCGACCGAAACCGCATGAGTGCTTTTTTCCCGCGTTTTTTCCAAAAGGAATGCCTTGGCCTGCTCATCGTCAAAGTTCAGATAATCGCCGGTTAGGCGCAAGTCAAGGTTTTGTTTATGTAAGGCAAATTCCAGTTTCATCATTACATTCCAGAAAGTTTCTGATTTATACATTAAGTTATTATCATAAATAAAATTGTCAAGCGTTGCGGTTTGTCTCTCTTTTTATATTGATAAAAAGGTATGTAAATTTTTCGAAAATTTTGTAAATATCTTTTGCTGGAACAGTATTTTTCTGCTATACTGCTCAAAAATTAATCTTATTTCGGAGACTGCGATGGCCGGACAAGTTCAGCCTTTTCCCGTTCGGGCGCTTCCTTTTATGTTGAAATACGCCGGCATTTTCCGGCGCCTGATAATTGTGTCTTTTGCTTTGGTGTTGCTGGCGGCAATGTTCAGTAATCTGAACGATTGGCTGTTTGCCGAGATTATTGCCAGCGTCCGCCATCTCAATACCCAAGACGGTTTTGCCCAAGGCGTCAAATATATTCTTTATCTGTTGGTTTGTGCCGGTACGGCGGCTTGGTTGACGCGCTTTCGCAATATTTATGATACCATGGTCGGCGAAAAGGGTATCAAGCTTTCGGGCGGCGAACGCCAGCGCATAGCCATCGCCCGGGCAATTTTGAAGGATGCGCCGATATTGATTCTTGATGAGGCGACTTCGGCTTTGGATAACGAGGCGGAACAGGAAGTTTCCGAAGGAATAGAAAATCTGATTGCCGGAAAAACGGTCATTGCGGTGGCGCACCGCTTGTCAACCTTAAAAGCGATGGACCGGATTGTGGTTTTGGATAAAGGGCGGATTATTGAAGAAGGTACGCCGGCGGAATTGCTGAAAAAAGGCGGCAAATACGCCAAGCTCTGGAAACTGCAAACCGTATAGAACTTGACTGTTTCCTCTCCCATGATATATTAAACCAAAAGCAACTGTAAAAAGGAAATGCCAATGTCAAAGTTTGCCGGGCAGTTTGCCATTATTGAACATATTAAGAACTTTGTTAAAAACAGCGGGCGGCCGTGGCGCAAACGCGATGACGGAGGCATTAGCGAAGGCGTTGCCAAACGGATACAGAAAAAATCTTATGAGCGCAGCTGCCGGGGATTGGATACGTCTTCTTATCCGCCTTACTTAAAAATCGCCGAACAGCTGCAGGTTAATAACGAACAGATTTTCTGCGCCGCCGTTTTCAATCTGACCGAAACGGCATTAAACATTAAACGATATCGTAATCATATCGCCCAGCTCTTGGAACAATCCAAAGAAAATGCCGATTTGACTGCTGCACAGATTAAAACGGTTGACGCTGCTTTACAAAAGCTTCGTGCTGCCGGAACCGAATAGCCGGAATTCAAATCTAAAAAGCCTTCTTCCCCTCCGTTTTCGTAAGAAAATAGCTTTCTATACGGTTATTCCTCTGTTATGTCAGTTCCTTTATAGAAGTATTCTTTGTTTTCAGAAAGAAAACGTGCCATAAAAAGTCATCCCGCATTTTTCTGCGAAAAATGCCCAGGGATCTACGAATTAATTCCTTCCTGTCACAGCACGGCGCTTTTTCTCTCTTCTGCCATGCCATAGCGTTTCCTTCTTCCTGTCATACCGCAACATTTTCTCTCTTCCTGTCATACCGCAACATTTTCTCTCTTCCTGTCATACCGGCCTCCGAGCCGGTATCCAGGTCAATATTGATTCCTTAGCCGCCTGGATTCCGGGTCAAGCCCGGAATGACAGCAAAAAAACAAGCCCGGAATGACAGTAAAAAAACAAGCCCGGAATGACAGCAAAAAAACAAGCCCGGAATGACAAAAGGAAACAGGGGAAACGCCGTGCCGTGACAGGAAAAGGAAATTCGAGGATCCTTGGGCATTTTTCGTAGAAAAATGCGGGATGACTTTTTATGGAACATTTTTCTGCCGAAAAAACGAGGGGTGACAATGCATTGGCTGAACCTCAGGGCAAACCCACAGTAAAGTTATGACCAGGCCACAAAAAAGGCTTCCTCCTTTGAGAAGAAGCCTTTTGATTTGCGCAAGATGCTGCTAGTCAACCGGCTTGATATGCCATATGTTGTTGGCATAGTCCATAACCGCGCGATCGCTTGAAAAATATCCGATTCGGGCAACGTTTTTAATGGCCATCTTGTTCCACTTGTCTTTGTCCAGATAATCTTTTTCAATCTGATGCATGGTGTCGTTAAATGCTTCCAAATCAGCCAGCAGGAAATAATAGTCGCGGTTAAGCAGTTCCTCATAAATCGGCTTGAACAGGAGCACATAGTCTTTTTCGCAAAAGACGTTGGAGTTCAGCGTGTTCATAATGCGCTTGATATACGGCGAGTTGTTGTAATAATCAACCGGATGATATTGGTTTTTGGCGCGCATTTCCTGAATTTGCTCTTCGCGCAGGCCAAACAGGTAAAAATTGTCGGTGCCGACTTGTTCTCGGATTTCAATATTGGCGCCGTCATAAGTACCCAGCGTCAACGCACCGTTAAGCGCAAACTTCATGTTGCCGGTTCCGCTGGCCTCAAATCCGGCCGTTGACGACTGAATACTGACGTTGGCCGCCGGAATCAAGACCTCTGCCAGAGAAACCTTATAATCCGGAATAAAGACGACCTTAATCATGTTGTTGACTTGCGGGTCGTTGTTGACAACATTGGCCACATTGTTGATAAGCTTAATGATAAGTTTGGCAAAGTTATACGACGGCGCTGCCTTTCCGGCAAAAATGTAGGTTTTTTTGACTGTCGGCTGAACGTTGTCTTTGACGATTGCCAGATAATCGCCGATGACCTGCAAAATAGTCATCAGCTGGCGCTTGTATTCGTGGATACGCTTGGCATGGACGATAAACATGCTGTTCGGATCAACCATCACGCCGGTGGTTCGGAAAATAATCTTGGACAACCGTTCTTTGTTTGAAGTCTTGATAGCGTCAAAATCTTTGATAAATTTCTTGTCGTCAACAAAATCTTCCAGTTTGCGCAAGTCTTCCAACTGTGTAACCCAGCTGTCGCCGATCTTGGAATCAATCAAATCGGACAGCGCCGTATTGGCATGCAGCAGCCAGCGCCGCGGCGTAATGCCGTTGGTAACGTTGCCGAATTTTTCTGGCCAGAGTTCATAAAATTCGGGAACCAGCTGGGTCTTTACCAGCTCCGAATGAATTTTTGCCACGCCATTGACCGAGAAAGAACCGACAATCGACAGGTTGGCCATGCGGATAATCTGGTTGTCTCCGTCGCCGTGAACAATGGTCAGCTTGTCAAGTTTTGCCTGGTCGTCGCCAAACCGGCTGCGGGCAAATTCCATAAAGCGGCGGTTGATTTCATAAATAATCTGCAAATGCCGCGGCAGCAGGCGGGCAAAATAACGTGCCGGCCAGGTCTCGAGCGCTTCCGGGAGCAGAGTGTGGTTGGTGTAGGCAAAAATCCGGGTTGTAATGTCCCAGGCGTCGTCCCACTCCTGCCCGTAAACGTCAACCAGCAGCCGCATCAATTCGGCAATCGCCAGCGCCGGATGGGTGTCGTTGAGCTGGATACAAACCTGCTCCGGCATTTCCTTGAAGTCGTTGCTCTTTTCCATAAAGCGGCGGATAATGTCCTGAATGGCGCAGGAAACAAAGAAATATTGCTGTTTGAGGCGCAATTCCTTCCCTGATTCGATGGCATCGGAAGGATAAAGCACCTGCGAAATGGTTTCGGTTTCGATTTTTTCTTTAACCGCCTCAATATAACCGCCGTCGTTAAAGATGTTGATATCCAGTTCGTCGTCGGTTTTGGCCGAGAACAGACGCAGATAGTTGACCGACTTTCCGGCATAGCCGACAATCGGAAAATCATAAGGGACACCGTACAGATGCTGCGTGTTCATCCAAATATAGTTTTCTTTGCCCGATGCGTCGCGAAAGGTTTCAACATCGCCGTAAATCGGAATTTTGACCGTGCGGTCGGGGCGTGAAAATTGCCAAGGAGAGTCTTCGGCCAGCCAGCTGTCAGCCTGTTCGATCTGATAGCCGTTTTCAAATTTTTGTTTAAACAACCCGAAGTGGTAGTTGATGCCGTAGCCGAAACCGGGAATGCCGAGCGATGCCATAGAATCAAGATAGCACGCCGCCAAACGTCCGAGACCGCCGTTGCCGAGCGCCGGATCATATTCGGCATCAAAAATGTCTTCCAGCTTAATGTCCGGAAAACCGTCGATTTTGATATTTTTCATAATATGGAACAAACCGAGGTTGTGCAGGTTGTTTTCCAACGAACGCCCGATAAGGTACTCAACCGAGAGATAATAGATTCGTTTGGAGTTGACGCGGTTGTAGCGGGCAATAGTCTCATACATCTTGTCCATCGCAAATTCGCGGACAGCCAGGGCAATGGCATTTAAGGCCTCGTCGCGGTTGACCTCGCAGGTTCTCTTGCCGATAAAATATTTGATATAATGCTCGATTGAAAGTTTCAGCCGGGCCTTGTCTATTTCGTTAATAATCGCGGAATCTTTTTTTCTCAATTTCGTTTCCTCCAAAATCGCCGATTTTCCTTTATCTGGCCGTATCATAATGTGAATTGTTTGAAATATCGTTAATGCCCGGGGAGAGATATAATCATTATTTTTAACATACACAATAGTACACAGTAATTATAAGTTTTTTAAGAAATAAAGTTGCATAATCCGCAGCATGGGTTATAATTCGGAAAAATTAGTTTGATTTTTTTTGAGGTGAATAAATGAAAAAGACGTTCCTGTGCGGCTTGATGCTTGCCACAGCAATCTCCGGTAATGCCTATGCTCAGAATATTTTTGAGGCTTTGAGCCAGGCTTATGAAACCAATCCGACCCTGCAGGCGCAGCGGGCTTATTTGCGGGCGATTGATGAAAATGTCGCTATTGCCAAATCCGGTTACCGCCCGACCGTTTCGTTGAATGGCACCTATGCCGATAATAATACTGATGTCAAAAACTCGGTTGGCAACCCGGATGGTGACAGATATTCCTATTCTGCAAAAATTTCTCAGCCGCTTTTTAATGGTTTGCAAACCATAAACTCCGTCAAATCGGCTGACAGCATGGTGCTTTCCGAACAGAATAATCTGTATAATGTTGAACAGACGGTTTTTATTGACGCTTCCACGGCTTATTTGGATGTGGTGCAAAACAAGGCGATTGTCGATTTGCAAAAGAACAACGAAAAACTGTTGAAAAAGCGCTTGGATGAGACTGTGCAGCGTTTTAATGTCGGCGAAGTAACCCGAACCGACGTTTCGCAGGCGCGCGCCCGCTATGCCCGTGCCAAGGCCGACCGCATCAGTTCGGAAGGAACATTGGAAGCTTCCAAGGCCGTCTATGCCAAAATCATCGGCGTTGCGCCTGTTGACGTCAAAGCGCCGGAAGGCGAAATTGACAAGTTTCTGCCCAAGACCCCGGAAGAGGCTCTTGAATATGCAAAGGCTCACAACTACTCTATCCGCCAGGCCAAGAACTATTTTGATTCTAAAGACTATGATGTCAAGACCAATACCGGCGCTTTGCTGCCGCAAGTCAGCTTGGACGGCGTTGCTTCCCGCACCCGCAATTACACCGACAATATCTCCGGCGTAAAGGAGCAGGATGATTTGGAGTGGAGCGTCAATATGAGCATTCCGCTGTATGAGGGCGGCGAAACCCGTGCCAAGATTCGTCAGAGCAAATACCAGAAATGGCAGGCACAGGAACAGGTTTTGGAAGCCGAACGCCTGGTAACCAGCAATGTCACCAGCGCTTGGGAATATATGGTTGCCAACAAGGCGATGATTACTTCGATTAAGGAGCAGGTCCGCGCCAATGAAATCGCGCTTGACGGCGTTCAAAAAGAAGAGGCTCTGGGCAATCGGACGATTCTTGATGTTTTGGATGCTTATCAGGAATTGCTCAATTCCAATGTTGAAGAAGTCAAAGCCCGCCGCAACTACTATGTTTCTGCAATGACGCTGTTGCAGGCCATGGGCCGCCTGACCGCCAGAGACCTCGGCCTGAACGTCGAGTTGTATAACGCGGAGAAGTATTCTGCCGAAACCAGAAACAAATGGTTGTCATTATCTATTGATAAATAAAAAAATATGTTTATGCTTTAACCAAACAACAAATTAAGGGATAAAGAATGGCTGACGAAAAACAAGAAGAAATGTCTATGGACGAGATACTCTCTTCCATCAAAAACATCTTATCCGAAAACGGCGAACCGGTTGCCGAAACGCAGCCCGCGGCCGAAACGGCGGATATTGTTTCTGAACCGGCAGAAACCGTGCCGGAAGCCAAAGACGATGTCCTTGATTTGGAAAGCAGCGACATATCGGTTGCGGATCTGCCGTTCAGCGAAGATGATAATAACATTCTTGATTTGACCGCGGATATGCGGGTTGATGGGGCAGCTCCGGAAATTGATGTCGAGGCGGAGCCGACGGACGGGTTGGACGGCGAGATTGATATCGACCGCGAACTGGAAGATGTTCCCGAAGTCGCTGCAGATGTCCCTGCCGTTGAGCCGATAGAGCTTCCTGCGGTTGAAGCTGAGGCGGAAAAAACGGAAATCCTGCTGCCGGAAGTTAGTGTTATCAGCGATGATATTGATTCGGATCCGATTTATACGCCGGAAGACGAAGCTTCTTCCCAGCCTTTGTACAAAGGTGATGACGGTTTGCCGGAAGAAACGCCGGAAATTTCAACTCAGGCCGACGCTTTCAATATTGAAATGCTTCCGGTTGCCGAAACCGAGCCGGTGGCGCCAAAACCCGAAACCCGCGAAACAGTTTCGGAACCGGCCGTGCAGCCTCATCGGCCGGAGGCAGAAAAAGCAACAGTTCCTGCTGCGGGGGACTATGCTGAAAGCGGCACCGATGCTGCCGATGTTTCAGCCAGCATTATTAATAATTTTGCCAAGATTTTTGCCGGCAGCGAACAGGCAGCGCCGGCACCCGAACCGGCAAAAGTTTCTTCTTCGGTCAAATTGGGCGAAGACGCAACCTTGTCGGATATGGTCAAAGCCTCGATTCGCGACATGATCGCCGAACAAACCGTCAACGTTTTGGTAAACGATGCCGACATCAAGGCGTTGGTTTCGGCGGAAGTTCCCGCCCAGATCAAATCGTGGCTGGATAATAACTTGCCCTCAATGGTAGAGGCAGTTGTCAAAAAAGAAATTGAACGAGTGATGGCAAAGGCTGGCAGAAACTAACCGGGTTAGTGTCGGCCTCCTCATTCCATGCCCCCCACATTTTGAATGGAGGGCATTTCTGCGTTATGAATTTGATTAAAATAAGAGAAGTAAGATATGCTGGAAAAAAACTATAATCCGAAAGATTTTGAAGAAAAGATTTATGCCGACTGGGAGAACAGCGGCGATTTCAAACCCGATATGCGCGAAGGCAGCGAGGCTTTTTCCGTCGTTATTCCGCCGCCGAACGTTACCGGATACCTGCACATGGGGCACGCCCTTAATGATACGTTGCAAGATATTTTGGTTCGCTATAACCGTATGCAGGGCAAAAATGTTCTCTGGCAGCCGGGAACCGACCACGCCGGCATTGCCACTCAAATGGTTGTGGAACGCAACCTGGCCAAAGACGGGATTTCGCGGCATGACCTCGGCCGGGAGAAGTTTATCGAAACCGTTTGGAAATGGAAAGAGCATTCCGGCGGCACAATTTGCAAACAGCTGCGCCGTCTGGGCGCCTCCTGCGACTGGAGCCGCGAACGCTTTACCATGGACGAAGGCCTGAGCCGCGCTGTTCGCAAAATTTTTGTCAGTCTGTATAAAGATGGATTGATTTATAAGGCCAAAAAGCTTGTCAACTGGGATTCCAAACTGGGAACCGCCGTTTCTGACCTGGAAGTTGTCCAAAAAGAAACGGTCGGCAAAATGTATTATTACAAATACCCGATTGAGGGCGAAGACGGCGAGTTTATCCATATTGCCACCACTCGTCCCGAAACCATGTTCGGCGATACGGCCGTTGCCGTCAGCAAAGATAATGAAAAGCTTAAACACCTGATTGGCAAAAATGCGATTCTGCCGATTGTAAACCGTCCGATTCCGATTGTTGCCGACGAGCACGCTGACCCGGAAAAAGGAACCGGTGCGGTTAAGATTACGCCGGCGCATGACTTTAATGACTTTGAAGTCGGCAAACGCCATAACCTGCCGCTGATTAATATCCTAAATCCCGATGCGACCCTGAACGAAAATACGCCGTTCCCGGGCATAGATACCCAAACCGCCCGCAAACTGACGATTGAAAAGCTTGAAGAGCTGGGGTTGATGGAAAAAATTGAAGACCACCCGATGGTTATTCCTTATGGCGAACGTTCCGGCGTGGTTATTGAACCGTTGATGACCGACCAGTGGTTTGTCGATGCTCCGGTCTTGGCCAAAGAGGCAATCCGGGTTGTTGAAGAAGGCGAAATGGAGTTTGTCCCCAAGTCTTATGAAAAGACTTATTTTGAATGGATGCGCAATATTCAGCCTTGGTGTATTTCCCGCCAGCTGTGGTGGGGACACCAAATGCCGATTTGGTATGGTCCCGACGGTGAAATTTTCTGCGAGGAAAATGAAACAGAAGCGCAGGCCGCCGCTGATAAACACTATGGCAAAACAGTCGAACTGACCCGCGAAACGGATGTGTTGGATACGTGGTTTTCTTCCGGCCTGTGGGCTTTTTCGACCTTGGGATGGCCTGACAAGACCGAGTATTTGGACAAGTTTTATCCTACCTCGGTTTTGATAACCGCTTTTGATATCATCTTTTTCTGGGTTGCTCGCATGATGATGATGAGCATGTATATGATGAAGCGGGTGCCGTTCAAAAAGGCTTATATTCACGGTTTGGTTCGTGATGAAAAAGGCCAGAAGATGTCCAAATCCAAAGGCAATACCGTTGACCCGATGGAAACCATTGAGAAATACGGCGCCGATGCCTTGCGCTTTTTCATGGCGGCAATGGAAACTCAGGGGCGTGACGTCAACTTGTCGGAAGCCCGCATTGCCGGCTACCGCAATTTTGCCACCAAGTTGTGGAATGCCGCTCGCTTTGGCGAAATGAACGAATGCCGGCCGGTTGCCGGATTTGATGAAACCAAAGTCCAAAATGCGGTTAATAAGTGGATTATCGCCCGTGCTAAAGAAGCAACCCGCGAAGTCACTGAAAATCTAAATAATTACCGCTTTTCCGATGCCGCCAACGCCGTTTACCAATTCGTCTGGGGCTCGTTCTGCGACTGGTATATTGAAATGAGCAAGCCGATCCTCTATGGTGACGATGATGCCGCCAAGGCCGAAACCCGGGGCACCTTTGCCTGGGTTCTGGAACGGATTCTGGTTATTCTGCATCCGTTTATGCCGTTTATCACCACCGAACTGTGGAGCAATGAGCCTCATGATGTCAAGTTGATTCATGCCTCTTGGCCGTCGATGGAAGAAATTGATGAAAACGCTATGCGCGACATTGACTGGGTCATTGAAATGATTACCGCGGTCCGCTCGCTGCGCGCTTCAATGAATATTCCGGCCGCCGCCAAATTGACGGTTCGTTTTGCCGGAGCCGATGAGGCCTCCGCCGTTTGGATAATTTTGCCCCGGTCATCTGTTCATTGGCGCGTTTGGAAAATATTAGTGCCGAAGCGGCGAATTTTGAAATCAGCAAGGATATGGTTCAATCCGTATTCAAAGAAGGGATTATTCTCATTCCGCTCAAAGGTGTTGTTGATTTTGCTGCTGAGCGCGAGCGTCTGAATAAAGAATTGGAAGGGCTGAATAAAAACCTTGAAGGCTATGCCCGCAAGCTTGGCAATCCCAGCTTTGTCGAACGGGCGCCTGCCGCGGTGGTTGAAGAAGAAAAACGCCGCCAGGCCGAAGCCTT
>UQFU01000019.1 GCA_900540425.1 uncultured Alphaproteobacteria bacterium | reverse complement strand
GGGGCCGGGGCCGGGCTCGAAATTGGAAACGGTATTGGTAATCGGCTTAATCCAATCAGGCAGGTAGCGGCGCAGGGGAATATATTCGCCGAAAGGTACCAAATGTGCCTTGTCATAATAGTCGACAATTTCTCCCTGCTTATCAATGATCATCATTGAATTATAGGGCAGCAGGCGGCCGTACGGCGAAGTTTGCACCCGCACCTGGCCGGTCAACAGGTAGCCCTGCGGCGGAACGGATTCTAAAATTTGCTGCCGGTGGCGGGTATCCATATCCAAGGGAAAAGGCGAGGCGGTTTCTCCCCAGATAACAAAGTCTACGTTTTCCAGCCCCGGTGCGCTTCCGAGCCGGATATGCTTGGCAAAGTTGTCTTCAATGGCAGCGTTGTCCCATTTGATTCCCTGCGGAATATTGGGCTGAACCATGCGGACGGTTATTCCCGGCCGGACAAAGCCGGGGTTCAAAATGTTAATACGGGCGTATCCGAAACCGGCCACAAAAACCGGAAGAGCAATCAGGAGGCCGGCGGCAACCGGGCGGCAGTATTTTGAGCCGGGAAAGAAAAATAAAGCCGGAGCCATGCTCCAGAGCAGCAAAACAAGCGTCAGGCCGTAAGTCCCCCAGATCGAAACGGTTTGGAAATATTCGGGGCGGAAAGTAAGCGCCGAGCCGAGCAGATTCCACGGAAAACCGGTCAGGACAAAGCTGCGCAGCCATTCGCTTGCCGTCCACAGGCCGGCGAGGGCGAACAGTTTTGATATGGGCGTTCGGAACCAGGCGGTTAAGAGGGCGGGCAGAGCCGTAAACAGGCCAAAAAAAGCGCCGGCGGACAAAATGCAAACGGGGTACAGCCAGCCATAGGTTTGCGAATCGACCAGCAGAGCATTTGCCGCCCAGGAAAAGCCGATGCCGAAATGTCCGAATCCAAACCAGTAACCGATGGCAAAAGCGGTTTGGGGCGCCGGATTAAAACAGAGAAGCAATAGCAGCCCGCCAAAACATAAGAAAACAACCGGCAGAATATAGTAAGGCGGCAGGGCGGCAACGCTTATGCCTCCGAGCAGCAGCGCCAGCGTTTTGGGGCAAAATTTCAGCAGCTTACTTATCTGCATTTTTGTCCTTGGGCTCAGTATCGGTTTCCGGAGTTTCAAGCGGGCATTTCTTGTCGCAGGGCAGAGAAATCATTACTTTTTTGATTCTGCGCGGATCAACGTCCAAAATGCGGAACTTGATGCCGTTTCGCCCTTCGATGATTTCTCCGCGGTTGGGAATACGCTGGGCGAGGTGGAAGACCAGCCCGCCGAGGGTATCGACCTCCAGTTCGTCCTCTTCCAGGCCTTCATACAGGTCTATGCCGGCAACTTCATGGATTTCGTCAAGTTCCGCCCGAGCATCAGCCAGGATTACGCCTTCTTCCTGAAGCAGAATGACCGGTTCTTCCTCAAAATCATATTCGTCTTCGATATCGCCGACGATTTCTTCAAGCAGGTCTTCAATCGTAATCAGCCCGTCTACGCCGCCGTATTCGTCAACGACGATAGCCATGTGGATTTTGTTCAACTGCATTTCATGAAGCAAGTCCAGCACCCGCATTGACGGGGAAACAAATTTGACTTCGCGGCATAGCAGTGTGTGGACTTTGGTGTCCTGCTTGCCTTCAAGCAGGGGTTTGAGCAAATCAATAACATGGACGACGCCGAGGATATCGTCGAGCGAATCGCCGTACACCGGAATTCTCGAATGTCCTTTGGCTAACATCAGTTCCGCCAGTTCACCGACGGTTCCGTCCTGATGAAAAGCGATAATATCAGCCCGCGGAACCATGGCGTGTCCGCATTTGGTGTCTTTGAGGTCCAAAATGTTGCTGAGCAGCAGCTGCTCGTGCTCGCTGAAATTGTCGTTTCCATCGGACTCCTCAATCAGGTCTTCAATGGTTTCGCGCACGGTTTCGCAGGATTTGCGGCCGAAGAGGCTTTTCAGGGATTGCAGCAGCGGGTTGGAATGTCGGGTTTCGTCTGTCATGACAACCGGTTACTCCTTGTAGGGGTTGTTGATGTTTAAAGCGCCCAAAATCCGGATTTCGGCGGCTTCCATATATTCTGCTTCTTCGTCTTCAATATGGTCAAAGCCCAAGAGGTGCAGCAGGCCGTGAACCAGCAAGTGGCTGAAATGGTCGGCCAGGGGAATCTGTTTGATTTCGGCTTCCCGTTGCAGCGTTTCCAGGGCAATGATAATACTGCCGAGGTCCGCTTCTTCATAAAGCGCAAGGTCGTTATAAAAGTCGGGATCGTCAATATTGGCAAAAGAAAGGACGTTGGTCGGCTTGTCCATGCCCCGATAATCGCGGTTCAGTTTTTGTATGTTGGCGTCATTGCTGAGGTTAAGGCTGACAATGACCGGTTTTTGTCCGTCAAGAAAATCTATTTTTTCATTTTTGACGATGTCGGCAAATACGGCAGACACGACCCGGTCGGATAATTTTCCGGCATCAGGCAGCGCCGTGTTCCAAGCAGGTTCTTCCTGCGTCATCAGAAGGGTCGTTTTATTCATCGCCGTAGGTCTTTTTGCTTTTTTCTTCATAGGCTTTGACGATTTTGGCCACCAGCCCGTGGCGGACGACGTCGGCAGCGCTGAAGCGTACTGAACTGATGTTGGACACGCCTTTCAGGGTTTCCAGGGCATCGCGCAGGCCCGATATCGTGCCTTTGGGCAGGTCTACCTGGCTTAAGTCGCCGTTGACAACCATGCGGGAGTTTTCGCCAAGGCGGGTGAGAAACATCTTCATCTGCATCGGCGTGGTATTCTGTGCTTCGTCAAGAATGACAAACGAGTTGGAAAGGGTGCGGCCGCGCATGAAAGCCAACGGGGCAATTTCGATTTCGCCAATCGCCAGTTTCTTATCCACCTGTTCGGCCGGCAGCATTTCGTACAGGGCGTCATACAGCGGCCGCAGGTAAGGGTCGACCTTTTCTTTGAGGTCTCCGGGCAGGAAACCCAGGTTTTCTCCGGCTTCGACAGCCGGTCGCGACAAGATGATCTTGTCAATTTTTCCCTCCAGCATCATGGAAACGGCCAAAGCAACGGCCAAATAGGTTTTTCCGGTACCGGCTGGCCCAAGGCCGAAGACCAGTTCGTTTTTCATCATTTCCTGAATATAGGCGGCTTGAGTGGCCGAGCGAGGGTAAATGTGGCGTTTTTTGGTTTTCAGTACGATGTCTTCAAGGTTTTGTTCGGTGATTTTTTGTTCGCCGGCTCCGCTCATGCGGGCGGCGGCCTTGACTTCCTCTTCGCCGATTTCAATGTTTTTTTCAGCCTTGCGGTAAAGCAGGTCGATTGCGGTATGAGCCTGTTCGACGGCGTCGGCGCTGCCCTGGATTTTGATTTGGTTGCCAAAGCATGAGATTTCGACGCCGAGCAGTTTTTCAAGCAGCCGGAGATGGGCATCGCCGGGGCCGACAAGCTGCTGAACTAGGATATTGTTATATAATTCAAAACTCGTTTCAGCCATGAGATTATCCTTTCATTTTGCCGCTCAGCGCATTCATGCCGGCCGCGGTAATTTCAATATTAACAATTTGGTTGAGGTATTTTTTATCTAATTCGGCGTTCAGGTTCTGCATGTAGGGTGTCCGGCCGTAAAGGGCGTTTTTGCCGCGTCCCTTGCTTTCAAACAGAACCGGCATGGTTTGCCCGACGCATTTCCGGTTAAAAGCCAGTTGCTGCGAAGAAAGCAGTTCCTGCAGGGCATTCAGCCGTTCGGTTTTGGCTTTTTCCTCTACCTGTCCGGGCATAACGGCAGCAGGGGTTCCGGCGCGGCGGCTGTATTTGAACGAAAAAGCCTGAATAAAACCGACTTCCCGAACCAGTTGCAGGGTGGCTTCAAAATCGGCGTCGGTTTCGCCGGGGAAGCCGACAATAAAGTCTGAAGACATTCCGATTGCGGGATTGGCTTTTTTCAGCTTTTCAACAATGTGCAAGTAATCGGCTGACGTGTGCCGGCGGTTCATGGCTTTCAGCACGGTATCGGAACCGGCCTGTACCGGCAGGTGCAGATAAGGCATCAGTTTGGGGAGGTCGCGGTGGCAGGCAATCAGCTCGTCGGTCATGTCGGCGGGATAAGATGTGGTGTAACGCAGGCGCTTTAGCCCGTCGATTTCGGAAAGGCGGTGCAGCAGGTAAGCCAAGTCGCGTTCTTTTCCGTCTTTATCTTCGCCATGGTAAGAATTGACGTTTTGGCCGAGCAGATTGATTTCCAGGCAGCCTTTGCCGGCCAGAGTACGAGCCTCCTGCAAAACGTCTTCAACCGGGCGCGAATATTCGGCTCCCCGGGTATAGGGAACGACGCAGTAGGTACAGAAATTGTCGCAGCCTTCCTGAATGGCCAGAAAAGCGCAGGGGCCGGCGCTGTTATTTTGGGGCAGAAAGTCAAATTTGGCTTCGGCCGGAAATTCGGTATCGATGATTGTTTGGCCTTTTTGCCGCCGGATCCTTTCAAGAATTTCGGGCAGGCGGTGGTATGTCAGCGGGCCGGTGGCAAAATCAACAAAAGGAGCCCGTTTGGCGATTTGCTCGTCTTCGGCCTGAACAACGCAACCGACTACGCCGATAATCATGTCTTTGCCGGCAGTAAGGCGTTCTTCGCGGATGAGGTTGAGCCGCCCCAAGTCTGAAAAGACTTTTTCGGCGGCTTTTTCCCTGATGTGGCAAGTATTGAAAATAACCAAATCCGCATCCCGCGGGGTTGAAGTTTCCTGATAACCGAGGGTTTGAAGAATGGCGGCTATCCGTTGAGAATCGTATACATTCATCTGACAGCCGAAAGTTTTGATATAATACTGTTTCACGCTTTTCTCGCAATTATTTCTAATCCTTATAGTGTAAGCCATCTGCCCATGAATTTCAAATATTTTTTCTGCTTTGGGGAATGATGGGCGGAATTATTTTGGAGATGACGCCTTTTTTGTTGCAAAAAAGGCTGGTTCTGGTAACATGTAGTTAAATTAAAATATTGACGGGGTAAAAGTTATGGAATTTCTCAAATTGGAGCAGAATATGGATTATTTAACCAAGTTAAACGAAAATCAGAGAATCGCTTTTATCAAGGCGCTGGCTCGGCTGGCTAATGCCGACGGAAAGCTTGATGACAGCGAGAAAGAGTTTATCCGTCAGGTGGCAAAGGTTTACCGGGTTTCCGAAGGCCGAATTGAGGAAATTCTGAACTTTGGTTCCGATGAGGACATTGTGGAAAGCGTCAAAATTATTGACAACCGCAAAGCCGCTTTAGAGCTGATTAAGGAAATGTGTATTCTGGCGCATGCCGACAACGAGTTGTCCGAAAGCGAAACGCTGTTAATCGGACGTGTCGGACAGGCCATGGGGATTGAATTGGAAAAAATACAGCAGATCAGCCAGTGGGTTATAGATAGAATTATATGGATGGAAGAAGCTAAAATAATTTTTGAAGAAGTTTAAAGCGGTTTTATGGGGGAACTAGAGGCGTCTTCCGGTGCTCGAAGCTCACGTACCCTAATGTACGCTCAAGCTTCTGTGCTCCGCGAGCCTCCTCCATTTCCCGCCCTAAAACCGCTTTACCGAGCGGCCAAGGGGCGGGAGAAAAAAGTTTTGAAACCCGAATCAATAGTGAGGATTGTGAATGGGAAGTATTGCAACAAGCACAAATGATGTTCTTTATCAGCCGGGAAATCCGCAAGAGAACATGAAGCAGCAGATGGATGATGCGACCCGGTTGGTTCGCGAAGGCATTCACCGGGCTTATCCTCAGCTTGAAAAAAAACAGGTTGATGAAGCTGCCGAGCAGATGATGCGAAGCAATAACGGTAAAGTGAAAGTCGGCGATGTTGAGGTTAACGTCGGCGATTTTTCGTTTACGGTTGCACGCTCAATTCAGACTATTAACTCCGAAACGACGCCTTTGGAAGAATTTTATCGCTGGATTGACGATGCCCGGGAAGTTATTACGGAAATGACGGACAATGACATTACCGAGGCGGACTTAAAGCACCGCGAACAGTTTTTGGGCGATATGGATCAGCGCGAAATTGAGATTAAGACTTGTATTGCCTTGTATCAAAATGCAGCAACCTTCGGAAGCGAGAAAATCCGGGAGCAGGCTCAAAAACAGTTGGAATTTCTGCGGGTTAAGTGGGCGAAGCTTTTGGAACTGCGGAGCGCGGTCAAAAATTCGACCAAAGACAGGCTGCAAGCATCCTTGGAGCCAAATGTCAGCGAAGAGGAACATGATCGGGGCAAGCTTTACGTTATGGCTTTGTATTATATGCAAAAAGGCATGGAAATTCCGATGCGGATGAAGCTGAAGCTTGGGTTGGTGGCCGGAGTATATTTTGATCATTCGCTTTCGGACGAACTGGTCAAGAATTTGGAGCGCAAACCAGAAAGCCGCTCCGAAGTTATTGAGAGGATAAATGTACTTAGGGGTAGACAAGACCCGAGTTATAGGCCAAAATCTATTCCGGAAAGGCAAAATTTTGATCCGGCTTATTTCCGTTATCTGGAAAGCAGGCAGCAGGGTCGGTAGAGAAAGATTTTTTTGAGGAGAGTTTTTTATGGGTGCTTTATTTGAACCGTTTTTCTATATTATCGGTCTTGTTGTTGATTTGTATTTCAAGGCCGTGGTTATTGAAATTGTATTGCACTGGCTGATTCATTTTAAGGTGCTGGAAGTTTCTAACAAATATTCAAAGAAATTTATGGAAGTTTTGGAAGGAATAACACATCCGATTTATAAGAAAATCAGCGAAAAGATTCCTCCGGTCGGCGGGTTTGACCTTTCGCCGTTTATTTTGCTGCTGGTTGTGCTGTTTTTGGAGCGTCTGATTTACCGAATCGGCGAGATGCTTCTGTAGTTTAATGTTGGGCAATGAGCGGGATTGTCGAAAAGCATAAGAAGGGAATCGTTATAAGAGTTAGGATCAGTCCTAACTCTTCTTCTTGTTCGGTCAATGGGATTATGACGGCTGCTGACGGTGCGAAGATGCTTAAGATAAGCGTTAATGCCGTTCCGGAAAAGGGAAAAGCCAACAAGGAGCTGATAGAGTTTATTGCCAAAAGGGTTCGTCTTCCCAGGTCGGATATTGAGATTATCGGAGGTGAGACAGAACGGGTGAAAAGGCTTCTTTTGTACGGAAAGGTCAAAGAGCTTGAAGAAAAACTGTTTAACTGGCTGGGAGATATGACAGATGACCGGTAGTGCGGAGATAATTGACGGCAAAGCGCTGGCAGCGGCAATTCGCAAAGATTTGTCTGTGAAGGTTGCCGCGTGTGTCCGGGCGCCGGTTTTGGCGGTGGTTATGACCGGGAACAACGAATCAAGCCGGATTTATGTGCGGAACAAACAACGGGCGGCTTCCGAGGTTGGAATTGACTGCCGGGTTTTTGAATTGCCTGAGGGAATTTCGCAGGCGGAGTTGGAAAAGCAGGTGGCGGCGCTTAACCGGAACCCGGAAATCGACGGAATAATTATACAACAACCGCTGCCAGTACAGATTGACGTTTTGCCTTTGCTGGAGCTGATTGTGCCCGAGAAGGACGTGGACGGTTTCAGTCCGTTTAATCTGGGACTGTTGATGTCCCGTTCGCCGCGGGCGGTGGTGGCGGCAACGCCAAAAGGAATTTTGCGGATGCTGCAATCAACCGGTGTTGAGCTTGGCGGGAAACATGCGGTTATTATCGGCCGTTCCAATATTGTGGGCAAGCCTTTGGCGCAGCTTTTGCTGAATCAGGATTGTACGGTAACAGTAACTCATTCCCGGACTCATAACCTCCGGCTGCTGACGGCAGAGGCCGATATTTTGGTGGCTGCCTGCGGGTGTCCCGAAATGGTCGGTGCCGATTGGGTAAAAGCCGGAGCGTTGGTTATTGACGTCGGGATTAACAGGCTTGACGGCAGGTTGTGCGGAGATGTTAACTTTGAAGACGTATTGAGCAAGGCCTCGTTTATTTCTCCGGTTCCGGGAGGTGTGGGGCCGATGACGGTGGCGATGCTGCTGGAAAACACTTATGAGGCGTTTGTTCGTCGACAAGGCGAATAATCCGGCGACTTCATCTTAAAATAAAACTTTGAGCGATTATATCTTTTTCATTCTGGTATCATTAATAAAAACAGGGATGAAAAATGGACAAGCTCGGTAAAGTTTTTATGCTCGATGACGATTTTATTTTGCTGGATATGTACAGAAGTCTGTTGGAAAGCCATGGCTTTGACGTTTTTACGACAGATAATGCCTATAAGTTTATTTTGTATGCCCGGGAGATTCATCCGGATATTTTTATTCTCGACATTAACATGCCGGTGATGAACGGCTGGGAAGTCGTTCTCCGGCTTAAGCGGGAGGAACGGCTTAAGCATATTCCGGTTGTCATGCTGACTGTCCGGCATGACAAGCGATTGGCGCATGCATACGGTATTGCCAATTATCTTAACAAACCTCTGGATGCCCCCGGGCTTTTGGACGTGGTGGAATCTTACTGTGTCGGCTCCAAGAATCATGATATTTTGCTGTTGGGCGACTTTTGGCCGGAATCTAATATCTTGCGGACAGAGATGAGCCGCCGCAAGTGGGTGGTTTTTGAGGTTTATGATCTTGAAGCAGCAGAATTGTATCTGAGCAAAAACCGTCCGAAAGCGGTTTGTCTGGGCATGCCGGAAGACAAGTGCGAACAAGCGCGGCTGCGTTTGAAGCATCCGTTAATTATGCCTTTAAGAAATATGCAGGATTTGAATAATTTGGAGCGTTTTATTAAATAAATATTTAGGCTTGTCTGGTATGTTGGCAAAAAAACAACATGGGGACAAGTTTGATGGTTGGTGCAATAGGCCGCGTTTGGCATGGTTTTACGGCAAAATGCTATAATTATATGATTGATTTGGCGTCTCGGGAAACGGCGTTGTATTGGCTGTTTGCCATTTCGTTTATTGAGAGTTCGTTTTTTCCGATTCCGCCGGACATTATGTTGATTCCGATGGTTTTGGCGACCCCGAAAAAGGCATGGAAAATTGCCGGGGTGGCAACGGTGGGAAGTGTTCTCGGCGGGTATTTCGGATATATTATCGGCGTTTATTTCTTTGATTTGATCGCCAAGCCGGTTTTGGATTTTTACGGATATCTTCGCCAGTTTGAGACATTTCAGGGATATTATCATGAGTGGGGGGCCTGGATTGTCTTCGGGGCCGGCGTTACGCCTTTTCCCTATAAGGTAATAACTATTGCCAGCGGCGTTGTCGGTTTAAATATCTGGGTTTTCGGCATTGCTTCGGTTTTGGCGCGCGGTCTGAGGTTCTTTTTGGTTGCCTGGCTGTTGAAAAAATACGGACATTCCATGAAAATCTTTATTGAAAAAAATCTCGGTATGTTGTCGGTTGTTTTTCTGCTGCTGCTTTTGGGCGGTTTTGCGCTGATAAAATTTTTATAGGGTCTATATAAAAAACTCTCCGCAATGGAGAGTTTTTTTTAATCTTTGTGTCGGAATGTAATCCGGCCCTTGGTCAGGTCATAAGGAGTCATTTCAATGTCAACCTTGTCACCGACCATGACGCGAATACGAAACTTGCGCATTTTTCCGGCGGTGTGAGCCAAAATTTCCACGCCGTTTTCCAGTTTGACCCGAAACATGGCGTTGGGAAGTTTTTCTATGACTTCTCCGGTCAGCTCAAGAAGTTCTTCTTTACTCATTATCAAATCCTTATTTAATTATGCTTGAGTATTGTATAATCCTTAAAATTTATTTTGGCAAATTATTTTTGCCATTAATTCGTCTTTTTTTGTTGAATATTTTGGCCGGGGGTGAACCTGAGCGTGAAGCGGCTGCCTTTTCCCAAGGTGCTTTTAACCCGAATACTGCCGGAAAATCTTTCAACGATTGATTTGACAATCGGCAGTCCCAGTCCGGTGCCGGATTGGTTCCGGCCTTTCTTGGTTGTGTAGAAAGGTTCGAAAATGCGGGGCAAGTCCTTGGCCGAAATACCGCAGCCGGTGTCGATGACTTCTATAATTATATCTTTTTTGCGATTTTGGGAAAGGGTTATTTGCAGGTTGTCGTCGGCTTTCATTGCTTTGATGGCATTTTGGATAAGGTTGATCAGAGCCATTTTGAAATCGCTGGCATTTCCCCGGAGGCGGGCATCAGGCGCCTGATTGCTGAATTCTATGCGGATGCCGTTACGTTTGGCTTCATAATCAAGCAAGCCGATGGTTTCGGTAATGTTTTCGGCGCAGTTAAAGTCCGTCTTTTCGTCAGCATAACCACGGCTGAGGTTGAGCAGACGTTCCGGAACGTTAATGCATTCGCAAATTTGGCGGTTTATCAATTTCAGGTATTCGGTTTCTTGGGTGCCGCGTTTGGAATTTTTTTTATTTAACATGGCTTCGGTTATCATACGGATTGAACCAAGGTGATTTTTGATTTCGTGGGCAACGGAAGTTCCCAAAAAACCCAGGGAAGAGAGTTTTTGCTGGTGGGAAAATTCAATATCATTGCTTAGGTCACGAATGGCTTCGACAATATAGTTTTGAGGTTTCTGACCGGGGAGCTCAATGTGCATGGGGGCGGCGTTGATGGAAAAGTGACTGCCGTTTTCCCGTCCAAAATGCTGGATGGTTTTGAACAGCGGCAGTTTGTTTTTTTTGATTTCGCGCAACGGGCAGCTATGTGTGGTACTGATGCAGGGGTGGTTAATCCGCTGAGAAGAAAAATAACATTTTTCAGGAGAATTCGGAACCGGATGCTGCGTTTGTTTGTAATAGGTTTTGTTGGCAATGACAATGTTGTAATTTTCGTCAATCACCCGGATGCCGTCGGGAATATTGTCAATCAGCGACTGAAGGAAATGTTCTTTGCTCTTGATTTCGTTAAAGTTCTGGTTTAGATTTTGCAACATCTGGTTGAAGGTTTTTGACAGATTGCTGAGTTCGTCGCGGAACAATGGGGAGGTTTCCAGCGGAACACGAGAGGACAAGTCTCCGGCGGAAACTTTGTCGCTGATTTGGGAAAGGCGGTTTATCGGTATCAGCAGCCAACGGCGGATCAGGCTGCCGAAGATCAGGATTAAAACCGCAATGATCAGCAGGCTGGAGATGATGATTTTTACGGCTTCTTTCATGGAGCTGTATCGTTTGATGTAATTTTTGGAGAATTCTTCCAGCCTTTGGTATTCTTGGGATATTTCATTGATTTGGGTATCAACCTGGCTTTCGAGAATTTTTTGCGCTTTGGCCGAGATGCGGACTTGAGGAATCTGTTTGCGAATACTATTTAATTCCTGACGAAGGGTTGCATTGTTGTTGCTCAGTTCAGATATTTGCAGGGCGCTGAGTGAGGCAAATCTCTGATCTTCTACAAATTTGCTGCCATAGACCGCGTAAAAGGTAATGACAAAAAGCGTAAAGGTCAGGATTAGGAAAATGCTGATGGTATAGAGGATTTTTTTGTTAAGACTGATAAACATGCGGCCTCGCAAATTTAATAAAATAGCAATATATTGTTAGTATAGTTCAAAACAAGTATATAAGAAGTTAAAGGTAAAGAAGAACAGGAAATGGATAAAGAGATTTTTGACGATGAAGATTGGGAGATGATGCTCTCCTGGGATGATGAAAATGTGGCTTTTATCAAGCCGGATATGTGTGACGGACATCGGATGTGGGGAATATACGGGGCTGACGGCACCAAACTTGCGGCTGCCGATAATCGGGCTTTTGCCTTTGTTATGGCCCGCCAGAATGATTTGGAACCCAAGAGTGTTCATTAAGGCAGATTGGCGACAAAAGAAAAAGCCCGGGATTTTCCGGGCTTTTTCAACGATTATTTTCAGAAGCTATTCATGGTTGTTCAGCAGAGCATAAATTTCTTCTTTGGCGGCAGCCTGACGGATTTTGGCACAGGCCGCTTCATCCTTGAGAATACGGGAAGCTTGCGCCAAGGCTGTCAGATGGTCGGCGCCGCTGCCTTCGGGAGAAATCAGCATAAAGACCAAATCAACGGGTTTGCCGTCAATGGCTTCAAAATCAACCGGAGCATTGAGCCGGGCGAAGAAACCATAAACTTGTTTGGCTTCGGGAATGCGGGCATGCGGTAAAGCCGTACCGCCGCCGAATCCGGTAGATCCCAGATTTTCGCGTTCCAAAAGGCTGTCAAAGACGGTCCGTTCAAAAATGCCCGTTACTTCTGCCGCTTTTTTTGACAAGTCTTGCAGCAACAGCCGTTTGCTGTTGGCTTTTATGCCGGTCACAACGGAATCTACGGTCATTATTTCTGAAATTTTCATAAATAAAATGCCTCTTGAAAATTGATACTATTTATCAGCTTTGGGTTCAACCCAGCCGATGTTGCCGTCTTTGCGGCGATAAACCATGCTGATATGGTTGTTGGCGCTGTTGCGGAACATCAGAGCTGCTTCATTGGCCAGATCCATAAACATTACAGCTTCGGAAACGGTACAAACCGGAATGTTGGCTTCGACTTCGGCGATTGTCAGAGGAGCATTTTCATCAATCTCAACTTCTTCGTCGGATTCATCAAGAGCAAAAACAGCCTCGCTGGCCAGTTCGGCCAAGCCGGTTTTTCCCTTATGGTCGCTCAGTTTCGTTTTATGGCGGCGCAGCCGGGTAGCAATATGCTCATTGGCGTTGTCAAAGGCAGAATAAGGATCACCAGCGGTGCCAGTCCCTTTCAGGACAATGTTTTTGGCCGGGTGGACAGTAACTTCGGCATTAAAATTGTCGCCTTCTTTAGAGAAGAAAACCGCCGTGCTGATCGGAGAGCCGAAATATTTGTTTACAGAATTCAAAATACTTTCTTCAACATGGGAGCGCAGTCTGTCCCCGATGTCAACCTGTTTGCCAGTTAATGTGATCTTCATAATTCTTCCTTGCAAAAAATTAAAATAAAAAAACTCTCTTGAATAATTACTCTACTACAAGATTTCGAATATTTCAATTGTAGAAATGAATAATGTTATTATCTGTAAAAGTCAACATCTTTTTGGGAAAGCGCAAAAAGGCCGTCAAGTCGCCGAAATTAAACCCTTGTGTATTTTTTATACACGTCGGTTTTAATTTCAACGACAGCCCGGCCTTTTATCGCTTTCCCAACGTGCAAAAAGTTAGTTAAGCAGCCGGAGGGGAGATGAGTTTGGGCATAAAGAAACGAAAACTGTCCGCTTCTCATTTGGGCGGGCGTTTTTGGCGTTTGCGTTCGGCCGAGGTTGGAATATTCATGGTTTCGCGATATTTGGCAATAGTGCGGCGGGCAATTTTGATTCCCTGTGCGGCCAGCAACTCGACCAATTTGTCATCGGATAAAATCGCTTGTGGACTTTCTTGGTTGATTAGTTCCTTGATTTTATGTTTGATGCTTAAGGTTGACGTGTCTTCGGAACCGTCAAGTTTGCCGGCGGCGTTGCTGAAGAAATATTTGAGTTCAAACAGTCCGCGCGGGGTATGCATATATTTGTTGGCAACGGCGCGGCTGACGGTGCTTTCGTGGATTTCGGCCTTTTCGGCAATGTCTTTGAGCTGCATCGGTTTGAGGTGATCAATGCCGTATTCAAAAAAGTCGCGTTGGGTACGGACAATTTCTTCGCTGACCCGAAGAATGGTTTCGGCCCGCTGGTGAAGCGCCTTAATCAGAAAAGACGCTTGCCCGAGCTGGCGGCGAAGATATTTTCCGGTATCTTTGCTGCGAGTGATCCGGCAGCGGTATTCGTGGTTTATTAAAATTCGCGGCAATGACATTTGGTTTAGTTCTACCAGGTATTCTCCGGAAGGGTGGCGGCGGACAAACACATCGGGGATAACCGCCGTTGCTGCCGGGGTGTCGTAGTCGGCGGCGGGTTTGGGGTTGAGCGAACGGATGTCATTTAAGACTGATTCCAAGTCTTCATCGCTGATATTGCATGTTTTTTTTAGCTCGTGGAATTTGCGCTCGCCAATCATGTCCAAATTGGCGAGGACTTTTTGGGCAATCGGGTCGAGGCGGTTTTTGTCGGCCAACTGGATTTCCAGACATTCGGCAAGACTTTGGGCAAAAATGCCTGCCGGTTCAAAGTTTTTGAGCTTTTTTAATATTGCCGCTACCCGCCGGGACGTTGTTCTCAACTGTTCGGCAACCGCATCGACGTTTCCGCGAAAGTAACCGGCGCCGTCCAGTTGTTCGCACAAACGGCGGGCGATAATCTTGTCGCCGGAGGAGGCGAAAGTTCCGCTGATTTGTTCTTCCAAAAGCTGAAAAAGGGATTTTTCCGCGGCCAGCTTTTGTTCAAAATAGTCGTAGTCGCCGCTGTCCCGGTTGATTTTTGAGGCAGCGTAATCCTGCCAGTCCTGCTGTGGAAATTCGTCATAACCTTCCCGGTCGCTGGCGTAGTCGTCAAATTGGTTGTCGCAATCGATGTCGGGTTTGAACTCTTCCGTATCCGGAGCTGCGGGAGGAGGTGTGTCGTAATCGTCAATGGTTTGTCCTCCGGCGTCGCTGTCGGCCAGGCGGTCGTTTTCGCGCTCAAGGAGAGGGTTGCTTTCAAGCTCTTTGGCAATAATACTCTCGAGTTCCAGGTTGGAAACCTGGAGCAGGCTGATGGCCTGCCGCAACTGCTGTGTCATCAGCAGCGATTGGCTTTGTTTCAGGTCTAAACGCGGCGTAACGGCCATGGCATCTGCTCCCGTTACATTGAAAAATTGTCACCCAGATAGACTTTGCGAACTTCCTTATTGGCAATGATTTCATCGGGCGTTCCTTCCATCAGGACGGTTCCGCCGTGGAGAATGTAAGCGCGGTCGGTAATGTCCAGCGTTTCGCGCACGTTATGGTCGGTAATCAGGACGCCGAGGCCGCGGTGTTTGAGCTGGGAGACCAGATTGCGGATTTCGCTGACGGCAATGGGGTCGATACCGGCCAATGGCTCGTCCAACAGGATAAAATTTGGCTGGCTGGCCAAAGCTCGGGCGATTTCAAGGCGCCGCCGCTCACCTCCGGAGAGGGCGATGGCCGGTGATTTGCGCAGATGGGCAATCGAAAATTCAGACAACAGTTCTTCCAGCATGTTTTCACGCTGGCTTTCGCTGTCGATGACAATTTGCAGAATTGCTTTGATATTGTCTTCGACTGTCAGCGAACGGAAAATTGACGCTTCTTGGGGAAGGTAGCCGATACCCATGCGGGCGCGGCGGTACATCGGCAGGTGGGTGATGTCTTTGCCGTCAATGTGGACGTCGCCGTAGTCGGGGGTAATCAGGCCGGTAACGCAATAAAAACAGGTTGTTTTTCCGGCGCCGTTGGGGCCGAGCAGGCCGACGGCCTCGCCGCGGCGGACGTTAAGGGAAACGTTGCGCAGAACCGGCCGATTTTTATAACGTTTGCCGATATTAAAGATTTCAAGTTTGGAATCGCTGTTGCAAGTGTTCATTTATTTTTGCTCCGTTGCCGCCGGTTGAGATTTTTTGTTTTTTGATTTTTCTTTGAAAACACCGGTTACCCGCTGTTTTGATGTTTTTCCGGCCATGATTTTGCTGATGCCGCTATTTAGGTCCGACTGTGCATAGTCGCCGTGGAGCCTGTTACCGTTTTGCTCAATGGTGATGTGTTCGTACAACTGGACAATGCCGGTTTGGGGGTGGTAAATGCCTTTGTCGGCCCATACGGTGGTATCGGCGTTGATGATTTTGACATTCCCGTAGATTTCGACCCGCTTCATCTCCAAAGCGTTATCGGTTGGCGATTTCGGCTCAAAATAGGCAATCATTTTGTCGCCGAAAACTTTGTCTTTTCCATTGTCGGCCCGGACATTACCGACGGCAATGGCTTTTTGGGCATTGGGGTAATAGGTGATGCCGTCGGTTGCCGTAATGGTTTCGGTTGCGGTTTTGACTTTGGCCGGAGTGCCCTGCAGCAGCATGCTGTCTTTTCCGAGGTCGTAATCCAGCGTGTCGCCGAAGGCATCGGCGCGGGTAGAGCTCATGATAACGCTGCCCCGGGCATGAACGGCCGTAATCTGGGTCTTGTTGTCCGGCGGCAGTTTTTTATAATCGGCGCTCATGGTGTCTGCCCGAACCCGCAAGTCCTTACGGGTAGCGACGGCATTGCCGACGGCTACGATTTTTTGCTCCTGCTGGTGCCATTCGACGCGGTTGTCGGCCGTCAGTTCCATATCTTCGGCCCGGACGGGCGAAACGCAGACGGCAAATGATAAAAAGGCGAGGTATAATTGGGCGCGCATAGTCAGTTCCTTGATTTAAAGCTGTTTTCCCGGATCTTGATATAAGTTTTGCCGGTGAAAATTAAAAGACTTTTTTTCTTGTAGTATTCAAAACCTTCGGATTCAATATCTCCGAAGACGCCTTGTCCGCTGACGTGGCTTTGGCTGTGGCCGTATTGCTTGCGAAAATCGAAGATTAGATCCGGAACCTCAACGTTCATTCCTTCGCTGTAAAACATTTCTACACCGTCTTGCAACTTCAGAGTATTGGCGTTTTGGTCAAAGTAGCCGACGGGCGATTTGACGTTGATCCATTCCCGGTTTTCGGCAGGGATTGTCCCTTCCGGGCGGGTCAGTTTGATAAGTTTTGAACCGGGAGAAGTTTCGTCGATGTTCCGGGCGGTAAAGTGCTGCACCTGATTGTCTTTGTCGGTGATGTCAAAGATAGAGTTTTCCATGTGCAGTTTTTCCATTTCTCCGGCTTGGGGTTTGGTTATGTCGATTTTAAATTCGTATTCGTGCTGTTGAAGAGAAGGGATAATCAGCAACAGGCTGATTAAGACGGCCGCCAGTCCGGGCAAAAGCAGTTTTGCAAGGCGGACCAGCCGAGTATGCCGCTGCTCCTCGGGGCGTTCCGAAGCTGTTGTCAGCGTTTTGTCCTGATTGAAATACGAATCTATTTTGTTATGGTCGATCAAACTATGCCACTCCGGCTCGCAGGCAGTCGTGCATGTGAATAATGCCGACCGGCTTGTCGTTTTCGATAACAAACAGCATGGTGATGCCTTTGCCGGTGGAGTTCATGATTTTCAGCGCCTCGGCCGCCAAAATGTCGGGAACGGTGGTTTTGGGGTTCGGGGTCATGACTTCGGCCGCCTTTTTGTTGAGGATGTCATTGCTCATTTTGCGGCGGAGGTCGCCGTCGGTGATGATGCCTTTGAGGTGTCCGCCGGTATCGGTAATTCCGACGCAGCCGAGCATTTTGGACGTCATTTCGAGCAAGGCTTCCTGCATGGTGGCCGTTTCGGGAACCAGGGGCATTTCATTGCCTTTGTGCATCAGTTCGGAAACCTTCATCAGGAATGAGCCGAGCTTTCCTCCGGGGTGACGGCGGTTGAAATCGGTTTTGGTAAAACCCTTGCGTTCCAACAGGGCAACCGCCAGGATATCTCCCAGAACCAAGGTGGCGGTGGTTGACGATGTGGGTGCCAGGCCGAGCGGGCAGGCTTCGCCGTCGTCGGGAAGTTTCAGCAAAATGTTGCCGGCCCGTCCCAGAGCGCTTTCCGGGTTTTTGGTAATGGCAATCAGAGGAATGCCGTAGCGTTTGCAGTAAAGGATAATATCGGAGAGTTCTTTGGTTTCTCCGGAATTGGAGATGCCGACGACAATATCGTCTTCGGTAATCATGCCGAGGTCGCCGTGGCTGGCTTCGCCGGGATGAACAAAAAATGACGGTGTTCCGGTCGAGGCCAAGGTTGCCGCAATCTTATTGCCGATGTGCCCGGATTTTCCCATGCCGGTAATAATTACGCGCCCTTTGGTATTTTGCATCAGATCGAGGGCTTTTTCCAAATTGCCGTTGAGCTCGTTTTCCATTATATGCAGAGCTTCAACTTCCTTATCGATTGTTCTTTTGGCCGAGGCCAAATCATCATGTTGAGTCATGGTTCTTCCTTCAAAACTTAATTCTTTGTAATGTTAGTAATCTAAAAATTTATATGCGGAAAAGCAAGAGATTTTTGCGTCAATCTGCAGACGGGGGGATAACGGCGGAGGTTAACGCGCATCGGTGCGGCATTTTGCCTGAAAGGGAGAACCGGTCTGGTCGGTAATTTTTTTTGGGGAAAATCCGTTTTTGGACTCAAAACTTGACTCAAAAACCAAGGAGGGCCGTAAAATTTGGCTTGACGGTTATAATGCGAGTTCGAATCTCCATGGGCGTTTGCCGGCCGGCAGTTTGAAAAGATTAAGAAAAAGTAAAGGATTTTTGGACTCAAAAGTGAGATTTTTTGTAAAAAAGTGTTGACTTGATGTTTTTGTGAGTCTAGTATGCGCCAGACTCAAATAGAAAAGAGCAAGGGGTTCTTATGCCCAAAATCCTTTTTAGGCGAGGCTTTTTAATAATATGTAATTTGAAAATTAAGGAAATTAGTGATGCCTACAATTAATCAGTTAATTCGTAAATCACGAACACCAAAAGTGAAAAGAAACAAAGTTCCGGCTTTGAAAGCTTGCCCTCAGAAACGCGGTGTTTGTACCAGGGTTTATACAACGACCCCGAAAAAACCGAACTCTGCGTTGCGTAAAGTGGCTCGTATCCGCTTGACAAACGGCTTTGAAGTAATCAGCTATATCCCTGGTGAAGGTCACAATCTTCAAGAACACTCAGTGGTGCTGATTAGAGGAGGCCGTGTAAAAGACTTGCCTGGTGTTCGTTATCATATCATTCGCGGTACCCTGGATACTCAGGGTGTGTCCAAACGTCGTCAACGTCGTTCTCTGTACGGCGCAAAGAGACCCAAATAGGAAGGAATATAGATAATGTCACGTCGTCGTACTGCTGAAAAAAGAATTGTACTCCCTGACGCTAAATATGGTGATAAGGTAGTCGCAAAATTTATTAACAATATTATGGAAGACGGTAAGAAAGCCGTTGCCGAGAAAATCGTTTATTCGGCTTTCGATATGATGGCTTCCAAGACAAAACAAGATGCTTTGAAAGTTTTTGCCGAAGCTATTGATAATGTCAAGCCTGTCGTTGAGGTTCGTTCCCGCCGCGTGGGCGGTGCCACCTACCAGGTTCCTGTCGAAGTTAGAGCCGACCGTCGTCAGGCGCTCGCCATCCGCTGGATTATCGATGCCGCCAAGAAGCGTTCGGAAACAACCATGACCGAGAAAGTCGCCAACGAATTGCTGGATGCTTTTGCCAATAAAGGTTCTGCCGTTAAGAAACGTGAAGACACCCACAAAATGGCTGAAGCTAACAAAGCTTTCTCTCATTATAAGTTCTAACCATAAGGGGAAGATATTACAATGGCTCGTACACATAAACTGGAACAGTATAGAAATATCGGGATTATGGCTCACATTGATGCGGGTAAAACCACAACAACCGAGCGTATTCTGTACTATACCGGCCAAAACCACAAAATCGGCGAAACCCATGACGGTGCCGCTACGATGGACTGGATGGAACAGGAGCAGGAACGCGGTATTACCATTACCTCGGCTGCGACAACCTGTTTCTGGAAAGGAAACCGGATTAATATCATTGATACCCCGGGTCACGTTGACTTTACCGTTGAGGTTGAGCGTTCGCTCCGTGTTTTGGACGGCGCTATTACCGTATTTGACTCGGTTGCCGGTGTTGAACCGCAGTCTGAAACCGTATGGCGTCAGGCTGATAAATATGGCGTTCCGCGCATTTGTTTCTGCAATAAAATGGACCGTATCGGTGCCAATTTCTATCGTTGCCTGGAAATGATCAAAGACCGCTTGGGTGCACGTCCTCTGGCTATCCAGCTGCCGATCGGCGCAGAAGCTGAATTTAAGGGCGTTATTGACCTTTTGGAAATGAAGGCCATCGTTTATACCGGCGACAGCGCAGATGATCCGATTAACGTGGAAGAAATTCCGGCTGCCCTGAAAGACAAGGCAGAAGAATATCATCATCAGTTGATTGAAATGGCTGTCGAAGAAGACGAACAGGCAATGGAGGATTATCTCGAAGGCAAAGAAGTTTCAATTGAAACATTGAAAAAATGCATTCGCAAGGGGACTTTGTCGCAGAGTTTTGTTCCGGTTCTGTGCGGAACCGCTTTCAAGAATAAAGGTGTTCAGCCTTTGTTGGATGCGGTCATTGATTATCTGCCTTCTCCGGTTGATGTTCCGGCGATTGACGGTGTCAAACCCGGTACCGATGAAGTTATTGAAAGAAAACCCAGCGACAACGAGCCGTTGTCTGCCTTGGCTTTCAAGATTATGAACGACCCGTTTGTCGGTTCTTTGACCTTTACCCGTATTTATTCCGGTACCATGACTGCCGGTTCATATATTTACAACTCGGTCAAAGACAAAAAAGAACGCGTCGGCCGTATGCTTTTGATGCATGCTAACAAGCGTGAAGAGCTCAAAGAGGCTCATGCCGGCGATATTATCGCTTTGGCCGGTTTGAAAGATACCACGACCGGCGATACTTTGTGTGATCAGGCTCATCCGATTGTTTTGGAAAACATGGAATTTCCGGATCCGGTTATTGAGCTGGCAGTTGAGCCGAAGACCAAAGCCGATGTTGAAAAAATGGGCTTGGCTTTGTCTCGTTTGGCTATGGAGGACCCGTCGTTTAAGGTTTCTTCCGATCCGGACAGCGGGCAAACCATTATCAAGGGTATGGGCGAGTTGCATCTGGAGATTATCGTTGATCGTTTGAAACGCGAATTTAAAGTCGAGTGCAACGTCGGCGAACCTCAGGTTGCTTATCGCGAAACCATTACCAAACCCTGTGATATCGAATATACTCACAAGAAACAATCCGGTGGTGCCGGTCAGTTTGCTAAGGTTAAAATCAGATTTGAACCGATTGAAGGTTATAACGGATTTGAATTTGAAAATACCGTTGTCGGCGGTAATGTTCCGAAAGAATATGTCCCCGGCGTTGAAAAAGGTTTGCGGACCGCTATGGATGCCGGCGTTATTGCCGGGTATCCGGTAACCGGTGTCAAATGCAACCTCTATGACGGAGCGTATCACGAAGTCGACTCGAATGTTATGTGCTTTGAAATTGCTGCCCGCGCGGCTTTCCGCGAAGGTATGCGTCAGGCCGATGCCAGACTTCTGGAGCCGATTATGAAGGTTGAAGTTGTTACTCCGGAAGAATATATGGGAGATATTATCGGTGATCTGAATTCCCGTCGCGGACTGGTCAGCGGCATGGATCAGCGTGCAAATGCCCGGGTGGTAGATGCCAGCGTTCCGCTCGCCAATATGTTTGGTTATGTTAACACTTTGCGTTCGTTGTCTCAGGGTCGCGCTCAATTTACCATGGTATTTGACCACTATGCAGAAGTACCTAAGGATGTGGCCGAGAAGGTAAAAGCTAAAAACGCATAGGATTTCCGTTTTATAGAGCATGTAGGGCGGTTGGACTTGATTCGAAAAATTTATGTACTCCTTTGTACACTAAAATTTTTCTCACTTTCCAAATCACCCTATCTGCTCCTCTAAAAGCGAGAAACCGATAAGGAAAATTTTTTATTAATTAATTTTATTTGGAGTAAATCTAAATGGCAAAAGAGAAGTTTGAGCGGACAAAGCCGCACTGCAATATCGGAACAATC
>UQFU01000018.1 GCA_900540425.1 uncultured Alphaproteobacteria bacterium | reverse complement strand
AAGCCACTTTGGAGGGCTTCCCGGAAGGGCCGCTCAAAATGATGAACTGCATGATTTGTGCCCTTAACGAGCGGCTTTCCATCGGCAATTACATTTCTTTCCGCATTATGCGTTCGGGCAGTTTTTGGATGATTGTCAACGGCCTTATCCTACTGGTTACTTTTATGATCATCAAGCTCAGCTTTGTTTTCTATTTGGTGGACAACGTTTTCAAATTTGCCGTTATTGTGGTTATGCTGCCGATTTTGGTTTTGTTTTATCCGTTCCAGAAAAAGTGGGCTATTTTCGGCGTCAAAACCATTTTGTCTTCCGCTGCTTTTATGATGGGAATTTCGATTATGATTGCCATCTCCATGAAAGCGCTGTTTGAAATCATTGCCCAACATCCGGAAATATTCAGCCCAGGAACCGCTGCGGCAGGACAAGCAGCTCAAAATGCGGGCAAAGCGGCCGAAAAAGCCATGGACAGTTTCAGCGGCGTCTTTCTGGCAATCTTGCTGCTGGCATTTATGATTGTTTCAACCATTAAAGTTGCCAAAGAGGTAACCTCGGCAATGGTTGACGTAAAAGTTGATGACGGCTTCCAGCAAAAACTGCTCGGCATCGGCCTGATGATTGCGGGCTGGTTTACCGGCGGTGCGGCGAAAGCCTTGGGCAAGGTCGCCTGGATGCAGAAGATGAACGAAAAATACCAGAAAAGTTATGTCGGCAGGGCAATCAAAAGGACAAGGCAAGTTCATTCTGCCGTTTCCAAAAAACTTAACAAATGGGCGGGGAGGCAGTAATGCAGACTTTCCGACACAAAATATTTTCCTGTTTGTATCCGGCTCTGTCGGCATTGGGCGCGGCAGTTTTGCTGGTGTTTTTATTTACGGATACGGCGGCGGCGGCAGAATGCAAGTCTATGGCGGAATATCAGAAAGAGTTTCAAGACTGCTTTTCCTGCATTACGATTAAGGTTTTGCTGGAAGCATTCATGACTGCGGGAGCCATGACTTATGAAGTATCCCAAAACGCCGGAAAAATTCTGCTGTCCGTGGGTTCGCTGTTGTGGGTGGCCTTTTTTGTCATTACCCGCATTTCTTCCCTGACCAATCCGGAAGCACCCAAGATGATGGGCGAACTGTTAAAATTTGCGTTCAAGGTTCTGGCGGCCTATGTTATGTTGAACGCCGGGATTGCCGTTCTGATTGACTATTTTATCAATCCGATTCTGGCGGCCGGGGCGGATCTGGCCAACCAATATCTCTCTTTCGGCCTGCCGGCACCAGACAGCGGGGCAACCAATGTATATACTTATAACGGCCCGGACGACATTATTGATCCGGCGGTTTTGGATAAAATCTTGGCCTTTACGGAAGGAATAAGCAAAAAAGTGGCAACCAACATGGTTCTCGGCAACGGGTTAATGTGTCATTCCCTTGATGCCCTGAGCGTTGCCGGTTTCCGAATCATCGACCTGTGGCTGTGGCTTTGCGGCGCCGCAATCTGGTTTGTCGGATTTCTGCTGACAATCTTCGTCAGCTTTTATCTGCTGGACATCACTTTCAAAATCGGGTTTGCCGTCATTATGTTACCGCTGGCAATCGGGCTTTGGCCGTTTAAGCCGACGACTGGCCGGGTTGGCGCCTGTTTCAGCATTATCCTGAAAGCGGCAGCAACGTATGCGTTTTTGGCCATTTGCGCAACCTTGGCGATTATTCTGGTTGATGCGGTTTTAGATGTGGAAAAGTTTTTCGATTATATTAAAGACGATAAAACAACCGAAATTTCTGAAATGTTTTCCATTACCGGCGACACATTCTTGGTTTTCTGTATTGCCTTTATTTATGCAATCAAGCTTATCGGCAAAAATCAGCAGTTGGTCAACAAGTTCTTCCCCGACCGGATATTCGGAGACATTGCCCCGCTGCACGAGAAGATGACCGGGATGGCCAGCATGATTCAGGGGCAGGCGATGAAGCCGGTCGGATTGGCCCGGGACATTGCGACGCATCAAACCGGCAGGGCGATTGCAGGAATCGGAAAAGGTATCGGAAAAGGAGCCATGGCCGGCGGAAAGTTTATCGGAGGAAAGGCGATGAGCGCATACGGCAAGCTCAAAGCCGGGAATTTGGCAAAAATGGCAAAAACAAAATAGCAGGCGGCAAAAGATGAAACTTGAGGCAAAAAATATCGCAAACAAAATCGGCAGAAATTTTCTGCCGGCCGTGTTGTTGCTGTCTGCTGCATTTTTGTTTACCAAACCGGTTTCTGCATACCGGACTGACAGCAATCCGGCGGCGCCGGCCGATACAAACCATGCCAATGCCACCTGCCCGACAGCGGGCCTGTCTGACAAACAGTACGACGAAAGCAAATGCACCACCGACAGCAAATGCGATGCCAGTTCGTCTTGCGTCGACGCTTCGCCGATTGGCAGCGTCAATCGCGTTTCCGATCCGTTCGGTTATCGCATCCATCCAATCACCGGCAAAGGTACCGGACATAAAGGTGTCGACTATGCGGCAACGGCCGGAACGCCGATTTATGCTGCGGCAGACGGTATTATTATTGAAAAACGGTATCAATACAGCGCCTCAAGCGGGACAGGATACGGAAACCTGATTAAATTACAGGCTGACAATCCTCAAGGAACAACTGTCCTCTATGCCCATATGGCCTGCTTTGCAGCGGGCATTACGGCCGGAACCCATGTTAAAAAAGGACAGATTATCGGTTTTGTCGGAAACACCGGCGGTTCAACCGGCGCACATCTGCACTATGAAGTTCAGAAAAACGGCGTGGCTGTTGATCCGTTCGGCGACGATGCTTCTAGCGTTGTCTGCACCCCTGACGACCGGATTGCGGAGATGAACGAAAATGCCGTCGCCGGCGGCCGGGGCACGGCGAGCGACGGCGGCGGATATAATTCTACTGACGAAAAGGCAGACGTCGGCACCGGCGGCGGAGGAGGCAGCGGCGGCAGCGCGCGTCCCAATCTGGAAGAGTTGACTGGCGTGGTCGGCAACATCGACTCCCCGGCAAACGACGGACATAAAGACCGTGACTGCCTGCCCAGCGTTCTGAAACAGAGAATTCAAACCTGCCTGTTTTGCAATCTGTTCCGGGCGGCATTTTTAACGGCAAGCAATATCGCTCAGAAATCTTTTGAAACTCTGGCGCCGTGGGTAACCATTTTGATATCGGTTGCTTTTGCGGTCTGGATGGCAATAAAGGTTTTGTCCCATGTTTCGGCGATGGAAAGCAAAGATGCGCCGACGCTTATCAAAACGCTTTTAAATCAGACCTTTATATTTATCATTGTTTATATTTTCCTGACCAGCGATTCCAACTATTTTATGAAAATGGCCATGGAACCGATTTTCAACACCGGGTTTAAGCTGGCGCAACTGGTCATGCAGAGTTCCGTCGAATGTACCGACACTTATAATCTGAGCGGCGAGATGAATGAAGGCGGCCTGCCCGCCTCAATGGGTATCAGCATTTTGTGTACGATTGCCGCCATTCAAGACCGGATTATGGATGTGCTGGTGGTGGGTTCTTCTTCTATCTGCGTAGCCTTCTTTGTTGAATATTACACGTTTTTGCACCTTCCCCACCCGGCTTATCTGCTTTCGGGAATCGGCATGTGGGTTTCGGGGCTTTTGCTGTTGGTTATTTTCCCGTTTCTGATGCTGGACGCCGTTTTGCAGCTTGCCGTCGCCTGCGCGCTGCTGCCGGCGGCAATCGGGGCTTATACGTTCAAATCAACCCGAAGTTACGTGATTAAGGTTTGGGAATCGTTTATCAGCGCCATGTTCCACTTTGTCTTTCTGACTATCATCATGATGATATTGATTACGGCGATTGAAAACAGCATCGGCGAAGCATTGGGCGCTTTGGACAAGGTAACGGATCAGGGATTGTGGCAGACGGCGCTTACCGATCTCAGCTGGACGGGAGTTTTGTTTTTGCAAATCGTTTTTGTACTGCTGCTCGGCTGGGCAGTGCTCGGCCAGATTTCGCAATTTGCGAGACGGTTTGCTTCCAGCGTTTCCAACACCAACATCGGCACGACAATCGGCACCCTGGCAGCCAGCGGCGCCAAAAACGCCACCAGCAGAGTTATCGCTCCGGCGGCAAGCGCCATTAACAGCAAATTGGGATTAGGAGCTTTGAGCGGTGCCATCGGACGGCAATATGACGCAGCCAAGAAAAGCATCAGCCAACATTCGCAGACTGTCCGCGCCAACAAATTTACATCCGGCGGCTTCAAAAACAAGGCCAATTATTCCGAAAGTATCGACAGCGACGGCAACACGACCTACAGTTATCAGGAGCGTTCCGGACTGTTACGGCGCAAGCAGGAGAAATCCGTCACCATTGACAAGCAGGGACAGATTATTGCCGACAACACCGGAGGACAGCGCATTGCGGGCGGAACCAGCCGGACGGAAAAACATGGCCCGATTGAGCTAAAAAGCGTCACCAACGCCGCCGGGCGGGAGGTTAAACGGGATATCAGGATTACCGACAAAGAAATGTCTGGTATCGTACAGGCAGACGGAAAAATTAACATGCAAGCTGCCAGCGCCCTGCGCAATGTTCCGGGAATCGATCCCAAACTTGCCGGCGAGGCGATGATGATGACGGTAATGCAACAGCGAATGCCCGACGTCATGAGCCGGCTGAACATTCTCAACAACATGGAAAGCCAAGGCGAAATTACTAACGGCTCCGACGGTTCGCTGACCATGACCAAAGTTGAAAAAGACGGAACAACCCATAATTTCAGCATGCGGGTTGACCAGGAAAGCGGACAGATTATTACTGTTTATGAAAAACAGGGCAAAGCCAACAGCAAAGGCATCAGAGAATCAACGGTTATGTTCAGCAACGGCGTTGTCAACAGCGTACAAGAGCGGAAACTGGCGGCAGACGGAACCGTTGTTCCGAAAAGCGAAAAGAAGCCGCGTTTCGGCATTAACAGTTATTATACGCAGGGGCATCTGCGGAGCGCTATTGATTACAAAGGGCGGCTGGCAGACTTTATGCCTAAGGAATCCATCGCGTTTGCCGGAATGTCAGCCGAACAGGTAGAAGCAATAAAAAAACATTATAAGGAAAATCCCGGAGACAGGGGAAATCCGGAAGAATTTATCAAAAATAAAAAAGACAATATGTTAGGGCGTCTGGGAAGCTATCTGCGAAACCAAGGCGAAGCTATCCTGACTGAGGACAGCGAATTTATCGGCCTTTCGGAAGAAGAAATAGAGACGATAAAAAAACAACGGCGGGGGGATTATTAGACAACCCGCAAAGAAACGGCGGCAACGATTTCGATAATTGTACACAATTTGGCTTTTTTTGTACTATTTTCTTGATTTTTTCAGATTTGTGATATTAATATGCATATAGTTAGGTTACAAATGTCTTAATTTATCAAGAGGATAATTAAATGGAAGAAATTATTTTCCCCAATCAAATCAGAATGTACCGCCGGCTGAGAGGGCGCTCCATGCAAGAGCTTGCCGACCATTTGTCTGTCAGCCTGTCCGCAATTTCTAAAATTGAAAAAGGGTACCGCCGGGTTGATCAGGAACAGTTGGTTCGCGTAGCCGAATTTTTGGACTGCCCGTTGCAGGATTTGTTTGTCAATGAGCAAAACTCCCAGCAGGAAATCGTTCAGGCTTGGCGGAGAGAGCAGGAAAGAAGAAACAAAATCAACGAAAAAACCGGCTTGAAAACTCTTGGTGCCGGGTTAAGACAAATCAGAAACGACAAGAATCTGACCCTGATTGAGGTGGCGGAAAGTGCTGATATGACATTGTCTGTTTATCATCGCATCGAGATGGGGCAACGCGAAGTTTCCGACAAAGAATTCAAGAACATTGCCAAAGCGCTCAACCTTTCTCCCGATGAGTTGAAAGAAAGCATCAAGTCTCTGGAAGACAAGGGATTGCTTGATGAAATTATTCAGCGCAACGACGCCAAATACAAGCTGTTGTCGTCTCCGCGCGGCGCCATTTCGACCTTTACGACGCCGTCGCAAGACGCTTTGAAAATGTCGGTTTACGGCGTTGCCGGAAAGAACGGCGACATTTTGGTCGATTTTGATCAGGAAACCAAGAAAGTTCAGCGGCCGCCGCATCTTTACAACAAGAAAGATGCCTATGCGCTCAATTTGTGCACACGCCGCCTGGGCAGCCTGCTGCCGACCCGTTCGATATTGTTTGTCGATCCGCAGGAAGTTGTCAGCGTCGGAGATATTGCCGTATTTTACACCAATGAAGAAGAAGCCAAAATCGTCAGCATTCGCGAAGATGAAAACGGCGCTTTGTACGGACTGCGTTGGAATCCCGATGAACGTATCGAAATCGGAAACGATGATTTGATAAACGTTCACAAGGTTGTAGCGATTTATCTCTAAACTTTGATATTTTTACCATCTCCGCCTCGGGCACAAGGCGGAGATTTTTTTTGTGGACAACTCAAAAAGCCGCTCGGTTATTTCTTAAATATCCGTATTTTATTAACCTGAAATTTACAAGATTTATGCTATGATGCGAATAATAGGCGAAGTGTCGGTAAAAACTGCGGAAAAAAACATTGGCTGAGGAATTGAAAGAAGCTTCCGATATCAAAAAGCTGATCGGAAAAAACAAAGGCGAAGAAGACCCTATTCTCGTCGCTCAGCGTTTTTTAAATATTTTCCGCCAGCTGCATATTTTTGACCAACAGCGACGCGAAGAATTTAATTCCATGATTTTGGCTCTGCCGCCGGAAATTCGCGGCACTTTCGGCGTTCTTCCCGGCGGTTCGGTTTTGCAGGAATATGTTGACGAACTGGAAATCAGCAAAGGAATGGCCAAAAGCAGCGGTACCGTTCCGCAACCGAAGTCTTTGGTTCAACCTGAGGCCGGAGAAACAAAAGACTCACCGTTATCGCGGATAAAAAATACCCCGCAGCCTCAGGCGGCTGCCGTTGCGCCCCAGGTTATTACCGGAGAAGCCAAAATAGTGGCTGACGCCAGTTTTGCCCAAGTCCTTTCCCAATCGGTTTCCAGCGCGCTGATGGCTGCCAGCGCTTCGCAGAGTTCCAATTTGGAACAGGTGCTTAACACCCTGAAAGACAGCAGCGGCGGCAGCGGCAAAATCGTTCCCGACGAAAAATTTGCCGCCTCGATGGCTCAAGCTTTTTCGCAGGCATTGCAATTTTCGGATGCCAGCAAAAAAGCGGATATTCAGGAACTGATTAAAGCGGTTCGAGAAAGCAGAAAAATCGAATTTCCGGAAGGGTTTTCTTTTGGAAACGCACCGACAGCGGCGGCACCGGCAATCGTTAACGAAACGTCTTTTGCCAAAAACATTGCCGAAGCCATCACTAAAGTCCTCAAGCCGGGGACGGTTCCTCAAACTGCCGCTTCTGCCGCATCGGACGCGGACATGAAAGAATTGATCAAGGCCGTCCGCGAAAGCAATGGCATTGATGTTGAGGCTTTGTCAAAAGCTTTGGTTTCGGGTCTGAAACCGCTGCTTTCCAATATCGGCGGACATACTTCCGAAAAGCAGCAGCAGATTAAAGTTTCCGCAGACGAGAATTTTTCGGAAATTATTACCAGCGCCCTTACCAAAACTTTTGAAATTTCAGAGAAAAAACGCCAGGAGCAGACCGAACGGCTGATCAGCGGCTTTCAGGACGTTATGCGCAAGGACAAGGCCGAAAAACTGATCGCCGATTTTCAAAAAGTTTTGCAGACAAATCCGCCGGCGGACGGCAGCGCTCCGATTGCCGCTCCGGTATTTGCTTCCGGCGCTTTCAGCGGCGGCAGCGAACAGTTTGAAAAAATCACGCAAGAATTTACCAAAACGCTGCGCAGCCTGAATGACAGCCGAAAATCCGAAAGCCGCGAAATCGCCCAAGCCATTAGGGAAACGCAAAAAGAGCTGCTCAAACTTCTGACACAGCAAAATAACAAAGATGCCGGCAAAGATAAAAAGCGTGAAGCACAGCAGCCGCAGTCGGCAGAGATGATTAATGAAATCATCACCAAGGTCGCACAGGCGCAATCCAATATTTTCCAGGAACTGGCAAAGCAACAGACCAGCGAGCTTTCAACCATTATATCTCTGGCGCTCAAAGAAAGTCAGAAATCTTCTGTGGAAACGATTGTCGATACGTTCAAAAGACTGCAGGAAAACAACATTCAGGTTAATTTTCCGGTTTATCAGGCCATGCCGCAGGAAAAGGGGCGCAGTTCGACACGCAAAGGAAAGAAATTCGCCATAACGGAACCGTCGACGGCAACGGAAGACGACGATTTTGATGAACCGGTTCTGCGCAGCGGCAAATCTTATATTCAAAAATCAGTCGAAGCCTCGCTGAAAAAAGAAGAAAACCAGCCGCAGGAATTTTCCGCAGCGGCCTCGACCCGGGACACGCAGCAGGATGTTGCCGAATACATTAAATCGGAATTTGAACCGCTGCCGCTTGATGAGCCGGAAAAAATTTCCGGCTCGGACTGGGGGTTTGCAACAGAAGAACCGGCTGCCGCCCGCTCGTCTTCTGAGGAAACCGCACAAGCCGACATTTCACCGGTTGATGAACCTGAACCGGAAGCCGGAGACATCAGCGAAACTTCCGGCGAAGAGTGGGAATGGGAATACGAGGAAGCTCCCGCCGAAAGCGATACCGACGGTGTTGAGGGTCAGGATTGGGAATGGGAGTACGAAGACGGCGGCGATGCCCAGGGGCTTGAAGGGCAAGATTGGGAGTGGGAATACGAAGACGGTTCTCAAGATGACCTGCAAGGCGTTGAAGGCGAAGACTGGGAATGGGAATATGAGGAGGAAGACGACACGGAATCCGATACTTCTCCGGCGCTTGCCGCTTCCGGCACCGCGAAGGAGGTTTCGGAAGCTGATAATCCGCCTCCTCCGGAAGCCGAGGGCAACGATACTTCCGAAACACCGGCTGAAACAGAGGCCGAACAGCCGCCTGCCGCCCAAGGCATGAGCAGCGCAGCCCTGCTGGCAGCTGTTAAGGCTCAGAAAACGCCGCCAATCAAAATGGAAGCCCCGGAAATCGTCATTGCCGAGCTGAGAAACAACAAAAACAAGACCGACCCCTATTTAAGCAGCAATATCGGCGTATGATAACCTAAAAAGTGATTTACAAAGCCGTTTTGCTAAATTAAATTAAAGTTAGTGAAAGGTGGTAAATATGGCAGACAATCTGAATATTCCCGGTGGAAATCCGGTTTCTAAAGAAACCTTGTGGTACTTGGATAATTATATCCGGCTGCGGGATTATCTGGATCGTACAATATCGCGGATTGCCGCACGCTGCGTCCGTTCCGGGAACATTGCCGTAGAAGAGTATCCTTTTTACGGATATATTCTGGACGTTCTTGAGGAAATTTGCGATACCGGCGATTTTTTGCTGGAACATAAAGAACTTTATCCCTATATTGAAAAGAAAATTGCGGGGGGCGTCAACGGGCTGCGCAAGGATCTTAAAGAATATAAACAAGAACTTAAGAGCAACGCTTCGCCGGATATGATTAAACAAGACGACAGCGAATTGGAAAAAATGAAAAAAGCCCTCGGCGAAGTTGACAAGACGGTAGACCCGACCATCGGGGCCGGCATGAGCATGGACGAAGTTGTTGACAAGATTCTGAGGGAAAACAGCGCCGAAATCGGTGATATGTCCCAATATGCCACGCATAACAGCGATGATGACAATAACGTTCCGGACATTAAAGCGCCAAATCAAAAGCCCGGAAATTAAAACGGAGAAGCAATGAAAAAATTTTATATGTTCTGCGGTTGCGTTGCGTTTATTCTCTTGAGCGGCTGCAAAATCAATCCGCAACAGACGATTGTGATGCCGAACAATGTCGTAACCGCCAAAATCGAAGCGCCGGAAAAACTTCCCATTCATACGTCGGAAGGCGCCCGTTCGCTTGATTTGGAAGCGCCGCTGCGGTGCAGCGTGAATTGGAACGCCCAGCAGATTATAACGACTATTCCGTTTAACGTTAAGGCTTTTAATCTGGTCAGAAACGGCCGTAACGACATGTTGCCGCGCTATGAGGTCAACGGTTTTTCCTTTGAAACCATGCCGGCGGAAAAAGCCTTGTACAAACTGTTGAAAGAAGCTGATATCCGCGTTATTGCCAAAGACGCCCCCTATGCCAGCATTTCTGCAGAAAACCTGCGCGGCGAGCTTGCGGAAGTCGTCAAAATGATTGCGGAAGCCGCAGAAATTTATTACAATTACGATGCAGAAAACAAGACGCTGCGGATTTCCAGGAAAAGCAATTTTAGTTTGTATATTCCTCAATCGCGCCCGATTTTGCTGAGCGTGCTTGACGTGTTGCGCGGCGCCGGAATCACCGACATTACGACCGATTGGGAAGACTACACGATTTCTTTTGACGCCGATTATGAATTGCAAAACAAAATTATGACGTTGATTGCCTATTTTGAAGACAACCCGGTTCTGGTCGCTTTTGACGTCAGTATTTTTCGGATTTATCCTAACGGCGGAACCGGAGAAATCAACTGGCAAAATATGCTGAATATTTTTGACTACGGGACAATCCGCACCGCCAAAACCGGCGTTATCGGCCGAGTATTGACAACCTCAAACGACATAAACATTCAGACCCTGCAAAATTATCTGGGACGCCAGGCACGGGTTGAAATGCTGTCGCAAGGCAAGCTGACCGTTCCCAATCTGTGGCTGTCGCGTTTTGACATAGGAAAATGCGGCCCCAGAGGCACCGCCTGGTCAGACCTGTCGATTTTGGCCAAGGCTTCTTTGGAGCAGGGCAACAAAATTTTCTCGCACATCACTCTTGAAAAAACCGAGGGGCAGATTACACAGTTTAATATCCGCAGCAAGATTGGCGACAACTTTGTTATTATCGGCATACCAAACGAAATTTTCGGCGTCGGAGCGCCCAAATCGGAGACGCTGGTCTTTATGGTTCCGCGGATTATCCGAACAACGAAAACAACAAAGCATTTGGAATATAATCTTTAATTCTTGAGGTAAAAAGATGGACAATCCCAATAATAACACTCCGGCAGGAAATCAGCAGGACAATTCCAGGCCCAAGCTGAAAAAGGTTAAGCGGCCGATCAGAAGAACGCCGCCGCAAATGCCGCAGTCGCCTTCCGGACAGGCGGCATCAGCCGGGAGCAACCCGTTTCAACAGCAACCGGTCGCCCCCCGTCCGGCTGTAGACGCTTTTAATGCGGACAGTATTCTCAACATCAGCAATTTGCCCGCAGTCAATGCCACTACGCCGCAAACGCAACAAAACAGCCAGATGCCGCAGTTTATTGATGACGAGCAGGAAGCTGCTTACGGCAGCGATTATTATCAGCCGGAAGCTACCGGCAGCAATAAAAAAGTCATTATTGTCGCTGCCTTTGCCGCTTTTGTAGTTGGTTTCTTTTTCTCCCGATTGTTTTTCTCAGAGCAAAAAGTTACCCGCAGCGGTTTGCAGGGGGTTGTGGTCAATGCAGAGGTTCCGAGCGGACGCGCCCGCTGCGGCGTGGCGGAAAGCGGTCAAGGTTGCGTTTTGTATATTATGAATCCCCAACGCCAGGAGCTTAGCGCACGCGATTTTTACGACTTGGCTTCGCAGTTGACCGGGCGGCAGAGATTTGTGATTGAGACAGGAAACATGCGTTATTCCAATATAAAAATCCGACCGGGCGAAATTGGGCAGTTTAATATTCCGCCGCTGACGCAATAGATGCAAAGTGAAATTTTACAGTAAGATAATTTTCTTTGAACGCTTTAATCTCAAAAAAGAAATTGCTGCGAGGAAAAAAGGAGGGGGATTTTAGCAGAAGCTGCCGTATTAGGCGCCAGCGCTGTTTTTAGCGGTATGGGGGCCGGTTTACTAGTGTTAGGTTTTATGGGTTGGTTTATTCTTTTTGTGTTTCTCCCCCCCCAATCAAATTATTTTAAGCAGACAAAGCGGAAAGATGTTAAAATATCGCCGGCCGCTTTTAAGCGAAGCGGAGCTTTTATCTTATGAATATCCGATTGGACAGATTGTTTCCTGCTATGTCGAAGAACATACGGTTCGTAATGCACGAGGGTTTCATCAAAAAATTTTTGAACCTACTGTTCAATTAGCTATTGAAGGAGAAGTTGTCGATTATCCTTTTTTAAATGCCTCAAGCCGTAAAGAAGCGGAAAGAATGGTCAGAGAGGTCAACAGTTTTTTAGCCAAGGAAAAAGATCTTGTTGTTCTGACAGAAAATCTTATGTTTTTCAGAGTATGGGGGCTTTGTTTTTTATTATCTATCTTGCTATTGCAATCAGCTACTTATATCGTTTTTACGGACATTATTTACCGGACTTCGGTAACGGCGCGGAGGTTGCCGTCACGGTTGATTTGAACCACTCTTAATTTTTGATGCATCTCTTCAATGGTTTTTTTGCGATCCATGGTCGGATAAGAATGCAAGATACGGTCGGCAAAAGCCGCATAAGCCGCCTCCGAATTTTCGGCGTGGATTGTAGCCAGGCAGTTATCGTGGCCGGATCCCATCAGCTCCCAGATTGCGCCGGCATTTCCGGTAGAAATCTCACCGCCGATAATGGCATCGGGCGTAAAACGAACGACGAGGTCGATAACTTTTGCATAGGTCAGTTCATTGGTCTGTGCCGTACGGGACAGAACCAAGTGAACCCGGTTGGGGTGCGGCACAATCAATTCACGCGTATCTTCAATTGTCAAAATCCGTTTATGAATATCCAATATTTTCAGCAGGTTATTCAAGAATGTCGTTTTACCGGTCGCGGTAGCACCGCTGACCAAGATATGATCGCCGCGCTTGATGCTGATGAGGAGCTTTTCATACGGATCGTCAGGATCTTTAATATCTTTTAAGGGATTAATTTTATGCAACTGCGTTCCTTGGCTCAAGCCATAATCCTGCAAACCAAAGGCAACATCTTCACTATGGACACGAATGGTGAGGGCTATGCCGCCGGTGAGGTCTTCTTCATCATACATGACGTTACGGCCGCAAATTGCCGAAAAACGATGCTCTCCGGGAATAGCGGCATAGACGACAGGAGTTCCGGAGACCGGGTCAAACGGGAGCTCATAGGTATTGGCAATAATATACAGCAAATCTGTCAGATATTCCTTGGTCAGTTTTTCGTCTTTATACATAACCCAAGGATAAGCCCTTTTGCCGCGCAGGCGAAGCCAAATCTGCCCGGAGCGGTTAATTGCCACTTCTTCAATATTATCCTGGGTGTACCAGTATGAGAGCGGACGAAGCACAGATTCCAAAACTTTGAAACTCATTTTACCTACTCCTAAAACAACTGCGGAACCTCATTATTACCACTACTACTTGGTCCATAACTCCCTTCCGGTTTTGCGGAAGGTGCTGCCTGTGATGGTGAATTAGGCCGCGTAACCGTCGGGTTGATTGCCGTGGGTGAGGTCGGCTGTCCGGTATAAATCGGCGGCGGCGGAACAACGCGCTGTTTTTTCTGAGAACTGTCAGCAATCAGCACATTGTTATTATTCTGCTGCGCCTCAATTCCACTACCGTTTTCGTCATACAAAACCTGTCCCCCGGGCGTCGTGTCCCCTCCATTGCCAACGGCGGCTCGGTTAATTTCTCGTGTACCGCGCTTACCTTCCTCGCCATCAAGCAAGCCTTTACCGCCACCAACATGTTCATAAGTGCTGGCCTCTTTGTCGCGCTCAAAAGAACGCAGCCACAAGTCGACATTCGGATAAATGATAATCCGGGTACCGGCCGGTATATATGTCATCGGACGAATACTGGCCTTATCGCTCAAAATCTGTTCAAAAATATTGTTCATTTGAGTCAGGAAGTTCTGGCGGGCATCACTGGCAGCCTGCTGGCGGGGAATTTTGCTTTTTCCGGTTTTATTTTGGTTATCGGCAGTATAATATGATGTCATACTGGTAAGGGCGCTGGTCATAATCGGCAGGGCATAGCGCTTAAACAACTGCTGATCCAGATAGCCGAGCGCACCGCCACGTCCCTGCGCATCGCCGGTAATGCCGTCAAAGACAAAGATGGAACCGTCAGGCCGAATCAGGCGTTCCCAGTTAATTTCAATTTTGGCAGAGGTTGACGTTTTTTCGCTGGTAGCAGTAACGCCTCCCAAACTGCCGATAACCCGGCTGCCGGCCGGAATCAGAACATTGCGCCCTTCTTCGGCATAAACATTGCGTTCGACAAAAGCCGTAATCGGCGTCGGATGCGTACTGTCAATTGAACGGGCAATAACTGCCGGAATCGGTTTATCGGCCAATATCATCTCGCTCATATCGACACGCCAAGAAGAAATCACTTTTTTAATTCCCTGCTCGCTCCAATCTTTTTGCATTCCGTCAAAGGCTTCGCGGCGATTGTTGGTGCTGATTCTGCCGACGGAAATGTTTTGCCGGCGTTCAGCCATGGCAATATTCAGAGCCTGCTGACGCTGCGGGCTGTAACGTTCTCCGGGACCATGACCGCCGCCGGGTCCTAAATTACCGCCGGAACCGCTCCCTTTTCCGTAAGCATTTCCGTCACCGAACGCTCCGGGCGGAAAATAGGGTTCATTGCTGTCGCTACCCCGGGGATTTTTGACTTCTTCAATACCGACCAGTTCTCCGTCCTTACCGACAATCAGACCGTCAGGCGTTCTGGTTCCAACCTGTTTGCCCTGTTTGTTAACGACTTTTCCGTCTTCCAGAATTTCGCCGAGATATTCTCCGTCAGGCGTCAAGGCAATGTTCAAAGAACGGCGGTACTGGTTGTTTCCGCTGCCTTCGCCTTCTTTGGTTTTGTCGTCTACCGGGTCTCCGATACTGGGAACTTCTTTTTGCTTAACCGGTTGTTTTTTGGGTTTGACCCGCTCATACCAATCTAACCCGATACCGCCGATAAGATTATTGCTGGCATCTGTTACGGTGCCGTCATCATTCAGACGCCCGATCACTTTGCCGTCTTCATTAACAGCATTGCCATCGGCATTTACAAATCCAACGAGTTTGCCGTCCGTATCAAAGATTTTTTGGCGATCGGCAACTCTTCCGATATTTTTCCCTTCTTTGTCAATAAGTTCACCTTTGGTATTTTTATACCCGATAACATCGCCGTTTTTATTAACGATATTGCCGTCTTCATCAAGGTAGCCGACAATATTTCCCTTATCGTCAACCACGACCTGCAGCTTGGGTTTGCTGTAATATTGCAGGTTATTAGCCCGGGCGATGACTTTTTTATCTTCGGAAAGGATTTCGCCATCTTCATTAATGGTTCCCAATTCCTTGTTTTGGGCATTCATCAGTTTTCCGTTGAAACGAAGCGTACCGATAACACCGCCCGAATTGTCACGGATATTATAACTGCGCAGTCCGCGGCCGATTACCGCGCCGTCATTATCGACCAGAAAGCCTTTATGGATTTTACCTAAGTTCTTATTGCTGAAATTCAAGACCTCGCCGGTTTTGGTCAAATAGCCAATGGCCTGACCGTTTGCATTGTAAATATAAAAATCATAAAGGGCAAAGCCGATTTTTTGATCTTTGGAAACGACATAGCCGTCCCGGTCGACCCGGCCGACTTCCTGATTGGCATCATTCAATACAACGGCATCCGGCTGAACCCGCCCCAGATAGCGCCCCAAGTTATCAAAAGCCACCTTATAGCGGAACAATTCGCCCAATGGCTGCCCAACTTTGGAATTGACATTATCATCAGGCTGCATATAGCCGATAACGCGGCCGCCGTCATCAACGACGGTTCCGTCGGCAATCGTGCGACCAATGATTTCATTTTTAAAATTCATAACCGGTTCGTATTCTACAATCCGTCCGATAAGCTCTCCGTCCTTTTTGTGCAGTTGTCCAAAACTGTCGGCACAGCCAAAAAATTCGTTATTATAATTGCCGACCTGTCCGTTAGCGGAAACAACCCCTATAACATTGCCGTTATAATCAATGACGCTGTCGGGGCGAATCAAATATCCGGAAACCAAACCGCTGTCGGAAACCAACTGGCGATTGGCTAATATCCGTCCGGTATTGACTTCGCGCCAGTTGCGCACAACGCCTTCCGGCGTTACCATGCCCAACATGCCGCAGCTGCGGTCAAAAGCCACTGCCGGAACATAAGGGACAACAGCGCCATTAAGAGTGTTGTTATTATCCATTGTCATCCCGCGCGAAGAAACCTTGCCCACCTTGGCTCCGGCGGTGTCAGAAATGCTGCCGTCGGGATTAATATTGCCAATCAGGCCGCCTTCAATGCTCACGGCAATCTGTTCCCGAAAAGCGCGCCCGCTTTCGGGCATCAGGGCGGAACTGTCCGCAGAAGAGGTTTTTACCACGGCATAGTCCGGCAAAATTTTGCCTTCAATCTTATTTTCCTTGTTCAAAACCAAATTGCCGTCGGATAAATTTCCGAGACTTTGCGACATATTATCGACTGCGGTGCGGGCAGAAATCATCTTGCCCAAAATCCGGTTGCGTTCGTCCAACAAAACTCCGGCGGGCGTAAATCTGCCGCTCAACATTGTTCCGGACGTTCCTCTGATACCGCCGTCCAATTCCGGACGGCCGACCGGATTGCCGAACAAAGAATAAAGCGGCTGCAAGGGAATCGAAAAGCCGGCGATATCGCCGTTTTGGGTCAGGACATATCCGTAAGGCGTAACCAGCTGCTGGCCGTCGACCGTATAACCGGTAATATTCGGAACCCCCCGGCTGGTATTGTTCAAATCCATGGCCAGAACCGGGCGTAAGACCGAGCCGATGACGTTTCCAGCGCTGTCAAAGGCCTGGTTTTGCCGGATAACGCCGTTGACGTTTCCGCCCAACGAAACAAAATCGCCGCTGGACAAAGCCATTCCACGCAGTCTCCCGGCATAGTCAAAGACCGACCCCGGAGCCACCAGCCAGCCGATAACATTGCCGCTGTTATCCAACACCGAATTGCGCGGTCCTAAGCGGCCAATGCCGTCTTTGGCTTTTACGATTGCGCCGCCGGGCATCAAGCGCCCCAAATATCTTCCGGCAGTATCAGTTGCCGTTGCAGCCAGGTCTACAAAATAGCCGAGGTGTTCGCCCTTGGCATTGACGATTTCGCCGTCGGCACGCTGACGTCCGACGCTTTGGCCTTTATTAATGACTTCGCCGTTATAGCCGACATAGCCAATATATTCTCCGGTATCGCCAAAAGCATAACCGGTTTGCACAATACTGCCGATGATTTTGTTGTTTTTGTCGTAAACAAATCCGTTAGCGCGAATCCGCCCCAAAGTTTCGGCATTAAAGCCGGCAACTTCTCCGCCGGGGACGACGCTGCCGATAAAATCGCCGTTTGAGGAAACGACCATTTTTGAAGAAATCAGCTTGCCCTCCAGAAGATAACTGTCCTGCTGGCGCCGATAAGCATAGCCGGTTGGCGCAATATAGCCGATTTCACTACCGTTGAGACTGGTATAAACACCGTTTCCGGCCAGGCGGCCGATGGTTTGGCCGTTGGTTCCATAGACCAGCCCCGGAAACAAAACCGAACCGATAATATTGTAGTAGTCATCAACAACCAATCCGTTGGGCAACACTTTTCCGATAATTTTTCCGGAAGAAAGACGGACGGAACCGTCGCTGCTGACTTTTCCCAAAACCTTGGTATCGTTACCGACGGCTATTCCCTGAGGAACAACGCCGCCGATCAATTCGCCTTCCGCATTTACGATCAGGCTGTCAGCCGTAATTTTGCCGATATAATCATTATTAAAACCGATGACGCTGCCATCCGGAATAACTTTTCCGATCAGATCGCCGTTAAAGTCGATGGCGGTAATCTCCTGAGCCGCGGCCGAAGATACGGTAAAGCACAGCATCAGAAGCGAATAAAAAAGCGTTCTGAATTTTCCGATAACACCTGAAATCTGGATTTTTCCTGCCGTCAACTTTTAATTCCTCCGGTTTTTGGCGACTTCTTGAAGAACGTAGCCGGAAACCTTTTTATCTAAATCTATAAACGAACCGTTATTCTTTATATAGCCAATGATATTACCCTTTTGGTCCAGCACTTTTCCGTCGGGCGCAACCCGGCCGCGATATTTGCCGTCATTGCCCAGCACCGTTGCGCCGATTTTGAAAACCTGACCGATAATATTGTCCTTATCGTCAACGGCCAAACCGCCGGACAGTACCCTGCCGATAATATTACCGCCAAACGCGGATATTTTTCCATCAAAATTTACATAACCCACAACTTTATCAGACTTATCAATGACAATATCGCCGTCAACCACTTCACCGATGAGTTTTCCGGTTGTGCCGATAGCGCTGCCGTCAGACAAAACCCTTCCGGTTATGTTGTTGGACGAATCGATAATATTGCCGTTGGGCAGAACCGTGCCGATAATACCACCGTTAAAGCTGATGACCGTTCCGCGGCGCAACAGGCTGTAATTCTTATCCGTCGAGCCGCCGGGCAAGATTGCCGTGATGACATCGCCCTGCATATTGACGACATTGCTGACACCGTTGACAACGCCTTGGGGATTGCCCCAAATGTCAACCATAAGCGCTTCGGGAATAATCTCTCCCGAAACCTCCCCGGCGCCGTTAATAACTTTGGCATCTGCCGTCACTTTTCCTTCTGCAGTTCCTTCCAGGCTCAGAACATTGCCGTCGGAAGTCGTATACCCAAGATAAGCACCGTCATAACCGACCGCAGAACCGGTAAGCATAACCCGCCCCTGATATTCGCCTTTTTCATTAAAGAAAACGCCTTTGGGCGTTACGCGCCCCATATAATCGCCAAAGCGGTTAAAAACATTTCCGTCATAATAACTGCGGCCGAGAACTTTTCCGCTCATATCTACGACATAACCGCGGGGATACGGGCGGCCGACGGCCTGACTGTAAAAACTATAGCCGTCGCCGGTGATTTTGCCTTTGTCATAGCCTTTATCATCATAAATCCGGCCATCGGCGAACAGACGGCCAAGCAGATTGCCGTCACTACCGGCAATCGACGTATGCTGTTCCAGCGCAGTTCCGACAATTTCATTTTTTTCGTTTAAAATCAGATTATCGGCAAACAATCGCGCCGGACGGTTATTGGAAAGCAAAACCGTACCGTCGGAATTAAGCACATTAATCAAATTTCCGTTAAGATCAAAAGCATAAGCCCTGCCTTTGATTTTTCCGGCGTAACCGCCTTTTTTGTTGAAAACTTCGCCATGAATGCCAACGCAGCCTATCGGTTGGTTGCTGTTATTGACAACCAAGCCGTCATCAGAAATATACCCCATAAAACTGCCGTTATAATCGACGGCAAAGCCCTCTTTTAAGACGCCGCCGATCAAATTCCCCTTCTCGTCCAACACAGTTCCGTCCGGATTGACGCATCCGACATATTGCTTGTTGGCGTCGCGGACGATTCCGTCCGGACCGGCTTCGCCCAGCAGCATGCAGTTATTGTCAAAAACCTTGCCGGTACGAACGACTTCGCCGACATAAGCTCCTTCGGGAGAAATGACTACGCCATCGGGCAAGACCCGATAATCGGTCGTTTTGTTGTCCTTGCGGATACGGCCGTCAGAGTCAAGATATCCGATTTGCCTGCACCCAAAACCAACCACAAAACCGCCGCGAACCATTTCGGCAATAACCCGGTTTCCGGCCATGTCGCGCACCAACCGGCTGGACATAACCCGTCCCAGCGGCTGCTTATTAGCCGGATTGACAACCAGGCCGGTATTGGTTACCTCACCCAGAACCGAACCGTTGGGCATAATCGGAATCAACTGCATCGGAACCAGAGAACCGACAATCATGCCGTTGCGGTCATAAAGCTTGTTATCCGATGCGGCATACCCGATTTCTTCGCCCCGAGTATTATAAACTTTATTATCCATACCGACAAAACCGATAACCTTGCCGTCGGCGTCAATAGCCAGGCTGCTTTCCCCACCGCTGCGACCGATTTGAACACCGCTGTCATCGACAATTGTTCCGTCTTCATTCATTTTGCCAATTCTGCGGCCGTCCCAGTCATACACGGTTCCGTCAGCATCAATCCAGCCGATGGTTTTGCCGTCTTTATCCAGCGCTAAACGGACGTTTTTGCCCCGGGTTCCTAAGGTTTTGCTGCTCATGACATTGCCGTCTTTGTCAAGATGCCCGACCGTGTTTCCCTCCGCATCGACAACGCTCCCGTCCGGCATAACCACACCAAGCGAATTTCCCCGGGCATCGACAGCCACCTGGCCGGGGCTGCTGACATAGCCTATAATATTTCCCTGAGCATCGACGATTTCTCCGCGGCCGTTGACCCTGCCGATTGTAGCACCGTTGGTGTCGGCAACCGTTCCGTCAGACATAACCCGGCCAATAATATTGCCGCTGTTATTATAAACCAGCCCGGTATCAACAGAGCGGCCAATCACATTATTATCCGCATCGACAATACTGCCGTCGGCCAAGACCCGGCCGATAACATTGCCGTTGCTGTCGGTAACCGTCCCGTCGGGATTGACAAAGCCGATAACATTGCCGTTACTGTCAACCGCAATTTTGCGGTTCTGGGCGACGCCGATAACATTGCCGTCCTTATCAAGAACCAACCCGTTGCTGTTTACCCGGCCAATGACATTGCCGCTGCTGTCGCGGACATATCCTTCTTCATCTATTTCGCCGATAATGCTGCCGTCCGGCCCTACGGCATACCGGACCGCCCGGGCTTTTTCAAGCGGCCCTTCGGTACCCGGCACCGGTTCGCAATAGCTGCAGTCCTCCCTGGTTACGGCATTGCCGATAACCGGGACTTTGGCAGACTTGGCATTTCCCTGCCCCAAACCGACTTCCTGCCAGGAAACGATGAAATTGTTCTGGACGTTTCCCGGAACCACAGGAACCCAAGTAATCTGGACATGACAGGTTTCATCACCGCGCAATGTCACATCCGAACAGCCGTCGGTAAAAGCAAAACCGTCCGCAGGAGGGTCGGCCAACGTTACGGAAAGTATCCGTACCGAACCACGCCCGTTGGTTCCCAGCGTCAAAACATTTTTGGCATCCGTTCCGATGACAACCTGGCCGAGCGGCACCGGATCCGGCGTGGTGGTAAGCGGAATTTCGTCTTCGATAATATTGCCGAATTCAATTCCGCCGGCGGTTGTTTCCTGCCGTTCGGCAATATTCAAAGCATCGTCATTATCGGTAAAATTCGGCGCCTCGTACTCCACCGTCGTATCATTACTCAACAACAGCAACGCCAGACCGAATATAAAAATCAACAAAGAAGCAATACCAACCGTAAGAATAATACGGTTGGTTTTCTTCAGATAAGTTTCGGAATGTGTCAGCGGCTCTTTATTCATTGTGTCCTTACCACACTACAAAATACACCATTGCGTCCTAACTGCCCGCAGACAGAATCTCCTTCTTCCAACGTTCCAATCGGACCGACACGCAGGTGGAACAACTCTTTTCCCTGTCCGTCCGCCGGCGCATCGACTGAGAAAAACGGGCTGTAGGTTGAAAGTATTTTGGCATTTTTGCGTGACAGGTTATCCCACAGGCTTTCCAACTTGCCAACA
>UQFU01000017.1 GCA_900540425.1 uncultured Alphaproteobacteria bacterium | reverse complement strand
GAGGTTTTTTTGCTTCAATTTTCTAGGCGACTTTTATCAGGCCGTGCTTCTTTTTTCCTTGCGAGAGCTTGATTTTCCCGTCAATCACGTCGGCAGCCGAAAGCTTAGCGTTTTCGTCGCTGACGACTTTGTCGTTGACTTTGAGGCCAGATTGTTTAATCAGCCGCCGGGCTTCGCCCTTGCTTTCCACAAAGCCGATTTGCAAAAATGCCTCAATCACGCTCAGGCCGGCGGCGTCGGCAACCGTAATGCTCGGCAGGTCATCGCCTGCCACTCCCTGTTCAAAGGTTTTGATTGCGGTTTCCTGAGCGGTCATGGCTTCGGCTTCGCCGCGGCAGATTTTGGTTGCTTCAAAAGCCAGAATCTTTTTGGCTTCGTTGATTTCTTTGTCTTCCAAGGCTTCCAGGCGACGGATTTCGTCCATCGGCAGATCGGTATAAATCCGCAGGCATTTTCCGACCTCGGCATCGCCGATGTTGCGGAAATATTGGTAATAATCGTAAGAAGGCAGTTTTTCCTCGTTAATCCAGACCGCATTTCCTTCGGATTTGCCCATTTTTTTGCCGTTGGAGTCGGTAATAATCGGACTGGTAAAGCCAAACAGCTCCACATCATATTTGCGTCGTCCGAGTTCGGTTCCGGAAGTGATGTTGCCCCATTGGTCGGAACCGGCAATCTGCGCCCGGCAGCCGTATTTGCGGTATAAGACCGTAAAGTCATACCCTTGCAGGAGCATGTAGTTAAACTCCAGGAACGACATCGGCTGTTCGCGTTCCAGGCGGCTTTTGACGCTTTCCATGGTCAGCATGCGGTTGACCGAATAACAAGTTCCGATATCGCGCAGAAAGCTGAGATAATTAATGTCTTTGAACCAGTCCCAGTTGTCAACCATGATCGCATCGTTGGCACCGTCGCCGAACTTGAGGAATTTGCTGAAAGATTTTTTCAACCCGGCAATATTATGCGCCAGAGTTGCTTCGTCCAAAAACGGCCGCAGCTTGTCTTTGCCCGACGGGTCGCCGATGCGTGCGGTTGCCCCGCCGACCAGCGTGAGCGGTTTGTGTCCGCATTTCTGGAACCAGCGCATCATCATCAACGGTACGATATGTCCCACATGCAGACTGTCTCCGGTCGGATCCGAGCCCAGATACCCCACAGCCGGCTTTCCTGACTTTTCACATTCGTAAAGATAATTGTCAAACCCGGATTCATTTGTGCATTGGTTATAAAAACCGCGTTCGGCCATCAGGTTGAAAAACTGTGATTTGTACTGACTCATTTCTTTTCCTTGTTTGTAATTGAATATCTAACCAATTTTTAACGGATATTAGCATAATATTCAGACATTGCAATACAGTTTTTGAAATGAAATGCCATGGATTTGATAAAAAAAATACGCGCTCTGGGACTGATGAGCGGCACTTCTCTCGATGGGGTGGATATTGCCGCCGTTACGACGGACGGCGTTGACGTTTATGATTTCGGGCGAGCTTATACGGTGCCCTACGATGACGCTCTGCGCGAGGATATCCGCCGCCTGCTGGGCCTGAAGCCGGATACGCCCGAGCATATTGCTCAGATTAATGGCGTTGAAGATGAGCTGACCCGTTTCCATGCCCGGGTTGTCAACGAGTACATGGCCAATTATGATGACGGCATCGAACTTATAGGCTTTCATGGGCATACCATTCACCACGAACCGCAAAACCGCTATACGCACCAGATCGGCAACGGACAGCTGTTGGCCAACCTGACCGGAAAGCGCGTCGTTGCCTGTTTCCGCCGGGCCGACGTATTGGCCGGGGGGCAGGGGGCGCCGCTGGTGCCGGTGTTTCACAATGCTTTGAGCGCCGGGTTTGAAAAGCCGCTGGCCATCTTGAATATCGGCGGCGTTGCCAATATTACCTGGATTGGCCGCAACGGCGAACTGTTGGCCTTTGATACCGGTCCCGGAAATGCGCCGGTCAACGACTGGGTTTGGAAGCATGGCGGGCAGCATATGGATTATAACGGCAGACTGGCGGTTTCCGGAACGATTGACGGCAAGGTGCTGGCTTCGCTGATGCGCCATAAATATTTTGCCCAATATCCGCCCAAATCCATTGATCGTAATATTTTTAACGAAAAACTCGAACATCTGGAAGGTCTGAGCCTGGAAGACGGCGCCGCTACTGCTACTGCCTTTGCCGCCGAAGCCGTGGCTTATTCCTGTGCGATGTATCTCCCTGAAATGCCTAAAAATATGATTGTTTGCGGCGGCGGCGCCAATAACCCGACCATGGTTCGCTTCTTGCGGCAAAGGTTGCCCGAAGTTGAAATAAAAACCGCTCGCGACGTTGATTGGAATTGCGATGCCCTGGAGGCTCAGGCTTTTGCTTTTCTGGCAGCCAGACGGTTATACGGCCTGCCTTCGACCTATCCTTCCACCACCGGGGCGCCCGAACCAATTATCTGCGGCGAAATTTATGAACCCCGGCACTAAAAAACGGTATTCCCGGAGGAATACCGTTGCGTTACTTGCGAAAAGCTGCCAAAATACAGGCAATGCCGCAGCCGAAACAGGCAATTGTAACCACCCAGCTGGTTTCCGGAGATCTGAAGTTCCCGACCGCCAGGGTCAATAAAAGCAATCCGGCGGCAATCATTACCAACCGGCTGAAAATTTTGATAATTCCCAAAAAAATGCCGACAGCAGCCCCGGCAACAATAATCAGGGCGACAATCCCGGCAGTTTCGGCATCCATATACGGTTGCAGAAAATTTTCAAGACGGTTTAAAATTTCCATGACCAAATAATTTATGTGTTAATTTGTAAAAAATAAAATTTAGTGCCTTGAAAATAAAACCTTGCCGCAAAAAGTCAAATCAAAAATACAACTTGACAATTTTTTATGCCGAAAGTAGAGTGACAACGGTTTGTTATTAGTTTTTGTTTGTATAAGTTTGTATAATATAAGACGGGATGTTTTGTCTTTCTGCATTTTGATAATTTAAGTTAAGGTTTAGCAAGCACATAAGGGCAAAATGCAAATTTCAAAACGTTCCTGTCCCGACGCCGTACCTTCGCTGTTGCCGAAGTCTGACGGTTGGTTTTATCTGAAGTTTTTAGCATCAGGCATACAATAAACAAGTAGCGGCGAGCGAACGTTTGTTGCGGTGAACTTGCCTTAGGCATAGGGTTATCTGTTCTCTGTTTTTTATGCCTTGCCGGTTGGCGTGCCACATGACGAAACTGCTGCGGTTAGTGATGAAGAGCGATGTCCGGCGAAGTGTCACATCTCCCGACGAAACCCGCAGGTTCCTTTCCGGCCGTAAAACTTTGTTAAGACAAAAGCCTCTTCCGTTGTATGGAAAGAGGCTTTTCTTTTACTTAAAAAATTTTGGATAGACTTTGTCTAAAATATATGCTATATAATTAAAATAAATCCGTATTATTAAAATATATATCATGAAAAAATTTTTATTATTGGTAACGGCTGTTTTCAGCCTTGGGTTGTCCTCATGCGAGCGCGTTATTGACGATATCATCTATTATACGGCAGAATATCTGTATATGGAATATATCGGCGGTTATCCGAATTTTTATTACCGCGCCGGCCCGGCAGCCCGTTTTGACGGTCATGTTTACGAATGGGGCAATATGCTCTATTTCACGACCAATTCGGATTTTGCCGTTTCCGTGCGGCTTGAGCGTTATGAATATCATACCCAGATTGCCTATGGCATTCCCGGTTATGCCGTTCCTGCGCCATATCCCACTCGGATTTCTTTCGGCGGCAGAACCCTGACCTGCGATTATTACGGTGAAAGGATTGTCATTCACCTGAATGATTATTAACCAAATCTCCGGACCGGGACTTTTCATTGCGAAAAGTTTGGGCATCCGGAGATTTTTTTTTGCCTGATTTTAACAATTTATAACACTTCCGCCTCAAAATTTGTTGATATTTTTTGAAAAATGTGATACTTTTCTCTATGGAAGCAAGCGCAGGAGATACGGCAATGCGGGAAGAAAATATTTCATCTAATAAAGATTATCTTAAAGATTGGAAAATTGATTTTGTGGCGAAATCAGCGACTCATGTTACCGGACTGACATTTAAATATATTGAAGAAGGGCTTGATGGACAGGAAAAAATAGAAGTTCAGAATTTGTCAAAATGGTTCCAGTTTTGCAAAACTAAATATCCTGACATGAAACAGCGTCTAAAATTGCAATCTCAGCTACAGCGCGAGTTTTGGCAGATTTGCCAGGATATTATTCGTCAGCGGCGGGAGATCTCTCCTATGAAGTTTGAGCATCCTATGGAGCGCTAAGTCTGTAGGAGACGGCGGATGGTTGATGACGAATTTTTGAAAGAACTGCTTGCTAAGTCTTTTCATCCCGATGAAGTAGCCAAAAGATTGGGTATATCGGGGAGTGATAGTGATGGCTGGGATTGGGGTGCTTTAAATGGACTTGGTGAAAACTGTTATATTTCACTGGGTTTGAAGGATAATCTTCCGCACCCGCCTAATGCGCAGGCAGAAGCTTTTCGACTTAATGAAGAAGAAATTAAAAAAATAGCTGATTTATTAAATGATTATAATTTTCCTGCAGTAACATATGAGCAGGCGCATGATGTTTCTAAAATACTTGTTACTGACAGCGGGATTCATTTGCCTTATCAAAAGTCGGAAGATGCTGTCTGCCAGATGTCTGATATAATAGACATTTTTAAAGAAAATGGTATTGAAATGAAAGGTTTTGCCCATCCTGTTACGTCTTTGGGAATGACACAGGCGGCTTTGGGGGAAATTAATTGGGGTGGAAATTCAATACAAACATCGGAAGAAATTGAAAATGTATTGGAAAAGTATCATACGACACGGGAAGATTTTATCAATAGGAAACTTTCTGAAATAAAGCCTAACAGTTTAGCCGGAGATGAATTTTATCGTGCCCTTGAAGATAAAATGGGTTCTTCTTTGTATCGGGGCGGCACCCTGGGGGACAAAGCTTATGCCGTAATGGCTAAGGTTGATTGCAAAAATTTGGTGTATGCATCTCCAGATTTTAGCGTGGCTGCTGGATATACGGATGACTATGGAAGAGGGTATGAAACGGCTGATGGTAATAGATATGGCTTCATATATGAATATGAAGCAACTGATAATCAAAAATATTTTTGTGATTATGGAATAGAAAACGGACAGCAAAGTTATGATTCTCCAAACTATGAGACCGCTGTTTATCCGCACAAAAATAAGCTTAAAGGCATTTATATTAAATCTGGCAATGATTTTATGAAGATTTATGATCAAAATGGCTATATATCGGACGAATGGAAAGATTTTGCGGTGATACATAATCCAGTTAATCGTTATGAAAATTCTCAGTTGGTGGAGCGTGCCAATAAAATATATGAAGCGGCTCAGGCAGGAGAAATTTTACATTCGTATAAAAAAAGAAACTATGATTATCAAACCTTAACTTCTTCTGAATATTTGGAACAAGCGGTATCAGAAAAGTTGCGTTATGATGAATATCGCGGAAAAAAACGAGTTCAGCATCCGGTGATGTTGACCGGGAAAGTTTCAGACACGAAGCTGTTGGATGAAATATTTTCTTCATTTGTATTAAAAGACTGTTCTATCGGCGATATTGATTTATCATACCAGTCCATAAAGCTTAAAGGAAATTTGAATATTGCAGCCGGTGCAAAATTACCGCCCCAATTGGAAATTGAAGATGCTGTCATACCCGATGGCACAGATTTAAGCAAAGTTGAATATTTGACATTGTCTGGAAAAGTCCGTTTGGGAAAAGGTGTTGTATTACCGGAGAAAATAAACTCTAGAGGTTTGACTTTGGTGGATTCGTTTATTCCCGAAGGAACAAATTTAGAAAAAATTGATTCTCTGAATATATCAGGAAAAACGGTTATCGGAAATAATGTCAAATTTCCCAGCAAAACAACTCTGGATAATGCGAATATTATTAGTTCGTCTAATATGGATGTTATAGAAAATCTAAGTTTTCGCGGGCAGGTGCAATTGCCTTCGGGAATTAAGCTGCCGGATAAAATTGATGCATATGCAGCCAATGCTTTGATTATCAATGAAGCAGATGTTCATTTGCTGAAAAATTGCGAAAGCCATACCCTGCCGGCAGTAGTTTTGCTTGATGAAAACGGGACGGGCGTTTCTTCGATTGTTTCATCGTTAAATTATCCGGCGATAGTACAATTACATGATATGGGATATGATAAATTAACGTCATATCCATCAGTAGAAGCATATAATAAATGTCAGAAAGTGGAACGAAAATTGACATCGTTGGGGATTGACAAAGATTCGTATATGATGATTACTCGTGAGCATGATGCCTATACCAGTTATAATGATGGTGCCGAAGTAAGAAGTGTCCGGGGATGTTTTGAAGAAGGAGCAAAGGAAATACAAAAAAGCGGCAGAGATGTTGTATATGGGTGTAATAATGGGGTTGTCGGGGCATATTTTGCAGAAGATGTGTATGTAATTTCTAAAAATTATGAATTGGCTCATAAACTTTATTATAAGGGAGAAGATGTCTGCTTAGGTGTGATAACCTCTAATGGTGAGGATTTTCGTACGGCATTTAATCAACCGGATGAAAATTTAAACAGGCAGTACAAAAAAATCAGCGAATTTCCAAAGCGTTTTGATATGCTGACTAAAACAATATTGCCCGAGCAAACGATAGTGAATTCCCATGATGAAATGAGCGAAAAGATTAATAAATTGCGGGGTAGAGAAACGCTGAAAAATACGGCTGCCGTGGAAAGTATGGCCGAAAAAACGGCGATTCATGCGGGAGCAAGCGCCGGAAAAACAGCGGAGGGGATTATCGAAACGCTGTCCAAAGCCGACAATGCGGTTAATCAGGCTATCGACAAGACGATAGATAAGGGCAGCGAGTTGCTGAATAATACGACGGTTGGTAAGGCTTATGAAAAAGCAGCGGACGCGGTTTCAAACACCAAAATCATGAAAGCGGTGGAAAAAGGCACGGCTAAAGCGGTAGAAAAAGCAGCGCAGACGACAGTCGGCAAATCAGTAGTCAAGGCGGTGGCAAGGACGGCCGGAAGTGCGATTGGCAAATCGGTTTTGAAAAAAGTCCCTTTGGTGAGTGTGGCGGCGGGTTGTTATTTTGCCTGGGATAGAGTGAAAGAAGGAGATTGGAAAGGTGCCTGCGGGGAAGTTGCTTCGGGTGTGGCCGGATGTTTTCCCGGGGTGGGTACCGGTATTAGTGCGGCAATTGATGTCGGTTTGGCAGCCAAAGACATCGGCGGAGCGATAACCGGAGCCAAAGAACCGGAAGGTGTCAAACTTGCAACGGAAGAAAAGAGTGCTAAGAGTACGGGAGAAATGCGGCAGATTATTTTGCAGAAGCAGGGGCGGGTTGCTGCCGAGAGCAAAACACCGGTTAAGCCGTCCGAAATTTCAAATCAGGTTTTGCAGCAGAAAATTATTCAACAAGGAAGAGGGTAATTAGTTTTTTGTGATGAATATAATGCCTTGACTCGTGCAGATTCTTGTATTAACTTACTACCCGATTGATATATAAAACAATGCCGAATGCAAAATGAAACGTTTTTTTAGACCTTACATTCCTTTCATCATTATCCCCTAGGGGGATTCGTTTTGCGTATATAAAAATCTTTTTTAATTTTAATCAAATTTAACTTTTCAACATCTGTGGGTATGTCAAAGATGACCAAATACTATAAAGAAGTCAAGGCCAAAGCCGACTTTGTCGAGCTGGAAAATGAAGTTCTCAAATTTTGGGAAGAAGATAAAACTTTTGAAAAATCAGTTACGCAGCGCAGCGGCGCCGAAGAATTTGTTTTTTATGACGGGCCGCCGTTTGCCAACGGAACGCCGCATTACGGACATATCATGGTTTCGTATGTCAAAGACGTAGTCGCCCGTTTCCAAACCATGAACGGCAAAAAGGTCGAACGTCGTCTGGGCTGGGATTGCCACGGTCTGCCGGCCGAAATGTCCGCCGAAAAACAGCTCGGCGTTTCCGGACGCAAACAGATTGAAGAATTCGGCGTTGAAAAATTTAACAATTTCTGCCGCCAGGACGTGCTCAAATATTCCGGCATCTGGGTTGACATGTTCAAACGCATCGGCCGCTGGGTAGATTTTAGCAATGATTATAAAACCATGAACCTTTCCTTTATGGAAAGCGTTATTTCCAACTTCAAACAACTCTATGACAAAGGGCTTGTTTACGAAGATTACCGGGTTTTGCCTTATTCCTGGGCCGCCGAAACGCCGTTGTCCAATTTTGAGGTCAACCAGGGCTATCAGGATAAGACCGATAACGCCATTACCGTCATGTTCAAGCTCGAAAACGGCATGAATATCCTGGTTTGGACCACCACGCCCTGGACGCTGCCTTCCAACCTGATGCTGGCGGTAGGGCTGGATATTGACTATGCCGTTATGGAAGAAAACGGTCAGAAATACATATTGGCGGAAGCTTTGCTCGGCCGCTACAAAAAACAGCTCGAAAAAGCAGTCAAAGTCGGCAGCCTCAAAGGCAAAGATCTGGTCGGGCTGGGTTATGAGCCGATGTTCCCGTATTTCAAACAGCTCAAAGAAAAAGGCGCGTTCCGGGTTCTGAGCGGAGAATTTGTGTCAACGGAAGACGGTACCGGCATCGTCCATATCGCCCCCGGCTTCGGACAAGACGACTTTGAGGCCTGCCGTGCTTATGATGAAAATTTCCCGATCGTCTGCCCGGTGGACGAAGCCGGCAAATTTACCGCCGAAGTTCCCGATTACCAGGGAAAACAGGTCTTTGAGACCAATGAGCCGATTATGCAATGGCTGAAAGAAAACGGCTTGCTGGTCAAAAAAGAACAATATACCCACTCTTATCCTTTCTGCTGGCGCACCGATACGCCGCTGATTTATAAAGCCATGTCAAGCTGGTTTGTCAAAGTTACCGACTTCCGCGACAATATGGTCAAAAACAATCAGCAAATCAACTGGGTTCCCGAACATATTAAAGACGGACGGTTCGGCAAATGGCTGGAAGGTGCCAGAGATTGGTCGATTTCGCGCAACCGCTTTTGGGGCACGCCGATTCCGGTGTGGAAGTCGGACAACCCGAATTTTCCGCGTATTGACGTTTTTGGTTCTTTGGAAGAAATCCGCGAAAAGACCGGCGTCGAGGTAAAGGATTTGCATAAACCCTATATTGACGAAGTGGTTTATCCCAATCCCGACGACCCGTCGGGACAAACCATGATGCGCCGTGTCGGCGATGTCTTTGACTGCTGGTTTGAATCCGGTTCCATGCCTTATGCGCAGGTCCACTATCCCTTTGAAAACAAACAATGGTTCGAAAACCATTTTCCGGCCGACTTTATTGTCGAGGCCATGGATCAGACCCGCGGCTGGTTCTATACCCTGACCGTGTTGTCAACCGCTCTGCATAATCGCCCGGCATTCAAGAATTGCATCTGCACCGGTCTGCTAATGGCCGAAGGCGGACAAAAGCTTTCCAAACGGCTGAAGAATTATCCCGACCCGAATGAGGTTTTGGGAAGTATCGGTTCCGATGCTTTGCGTTGGTTCCTGGTTTCTTCTCCGGTTTTGAAAGGCGGCAACCTGGCTGTTGACAAAGAAGGCAAAGAAATCGCCAAAGCGTCGCGGGTTGCGCAAATTCCGCTTTGGAACGCCTATTACTTCTTTACCCTTTATGCCAATGCCGAAGGCTACCGAGCCAAAGAGATTAACTCATCATCCGAGGCGATTGACAACTATATCCTCTCCAAGCTCAAACGTTTGGGCGCAATCGCCAAACAAGGGCTGGAAAGCTACGATGTTTCGATGGCCACCAATGAAGTCGCCTCCTTTATGGAAGTGCTCAATAACTGGTATATTCGCCGTACCCGCGACCGCTTCTGGGAAGGCGATGTTCAGGCCTTTGACACGCTTTATACGGTTTTGGTCAACGTCTGTAAAATTATTGCGCCGCTGATGCCGTTCCTGAGCGAATATATTTACAAAAACCTCACCGGTGCGGAATCTGTTCATTTGACTGATTACCCGGCGTTGGACGATATCCGGCTTGATGAAAACCTGGTTCGCCAGATGGATTTTGTTCAGGAGCTTTGCTCTGCCGGAAAATTTATCCGCGAAGAAAAGAACCTCCGCAACCGCCTGCCGCTCAGCAGCCTGACTTTGATTGGCGAAACCCTGAGCCCCGAATATCAGGAAATTGTTAAAGATGAACTGAATGTCAAGAAAGTCAGATTTGACGGTAATCTTGATAACTATGCTGCCAAAACCGTCTACCTCTACACGCCGCTGCTTGGCAAGGCGCTGGGCAAGGATATGGGGCCGGTTATGGGCGCCTACAAACAGGGCAAGTGGGAGCTGAACGCTGACGGAACCCTGAGCATTGCCGGGCAGACTCTGACACCGGATCTGTTTGAAGTCCGTCTGGAAATGAAAGAAGGCGTTGCCGGTCAGGCCTTTGCCGACAACAAAGCGGTTATAACTTTGGATACCAATGTGACAGACGAGCTTCGCCGTGAAGGTATGGCTCGCGACTTTGTCCGCTTGGTTCAAACGCTGCGTAAAGACAAAGACTTTAATATTTCCGACCGGATTGAGCTTTGCTACAATACCGATAATACCGAATTGGCGCTGGCTTTGGCCGAGAACAAATCTTATATTGCCGAACAGGTTTTGGCAGTTAAGGTTGAAAATGGCTGCAATTCCGGTATCAAAGGCGATATTGAAGGAATTTCTATTTACTTTGATGCCAAAGTAGCGTAAAATAGACTAAAAAAAGAGGCGGCGGTCAGGCAGCCCCTGACCGCCGTATTTTTTGGGAGTTGGAATTAATGAGCCGCAAAGAAGACTTGGAAAGCAAAATCAGCTATCTGGAAAACCGCATTTCCGATCTCAAACGCATGATTGACGATCAGGAATACAAAAATGACGGTTATCGGGAAGAATTGCGCGTTATCCAAACCCAAATCAACGATTATCATGAGCGAAACTATAATGAATGGATAAGCAACCAGAACGAGTGGATTGATGATCTTGGCGAGTATGCCAAAGAGCGCGGCGAATATTGGGATAACCGCCAGCAAATTCGTTTCTATGACAAAGAGCTGAAAGAAGTTCCGCTCAATAACCTGAAAGAAGGGGAACGTCTTGTCCATGGCTACAAACGCGAATTGGTTGGTTTGCGTGATGAACTGCATCGCTGTGAAGATGAATTGGGCAGGACGCGTTCTGTCAATGATGAGGCCTATAGCTATGAGGGCGGCCCCGAGTTGGAAGAAGACGATTATGCTGCCGGTGACGATAATGAAGACGATTACGATGAAGACGAAGGCGATTATGAAACGAATAATGTTGTCCGTCCTCGACCGGATACAAAACAGCCGTTAAAAATCGTTATCCGTCCTTCGGCCAAAAAAGATGCTTATACTTCCCGCCGCCAGGCGCTTCAGGAATATGCCCAAAAAAGCAAAAAAAGCTATTCTGAGCTGCCTGCTGTCAGCGGCGGATATAAAGCGGCTGTCGGCGATACGGTCTACGATTATCGCAATGAAGACGATCTGGTCATAACCAGCCGCAAGGGTGTCCCCGGAATAGACGATTTCAGGGCTATTCTGCAAGCCGAACGCCAACTGGGGCGGACAGTATTGCCGCTTGGCAAAATAGAAAGTCCCGAATACCGAGCCAGATTGGTTGTGGCTTGCGATGATGTCGGAATTAAACCGGTCGGCGATATCCGGGTAAAAGAAAGCGATTTGGGAAAATTGGGCATCTTTACCCGTGTCAAATATCAAAAGTTCATCGAAAGGCTGGATAAATCTGTGGCCGCTGCCCGGGCTTCTCTGGCCGCTATGAACAAAAAATCCCGTTAATCCTGCAAAAACTAAAGTTTTATAATACGAAATTTTTCGCGTTTAATTTTTCCGTAATCAAATGGATGGGGCGAAAAGGTTGTTTCTCCCCATTCATTCTGGCAGAGTTGTCCTTGAGCCATAAACTTCCGCTGACTGATGCAAGCGTATCAGCTCTTTTAAACGGCTCTTGCCCCTTCCGCCAAAGCTGCACAAGCCTGACGGTTGGGCTGGAATGTCGGTGTCTGCCTATACATGCAGATATTCGAACCATAAAAAAAGGCGAAATTTTTATTTCGCCTTTTTTGACTGATATTTTACAGACTTTAGAATAATTTGAGTACGGACTGAGCCGCCTGAGAAGCTAAACTCAGTGAATTAATCGCCAACTGCTGTCTGGTTTGCAGAGCCAGCATATTTGCCGATTCTTCATTCATGTCGGCCAGAACCAATTTGTCCGAGCCTTCTTCCAAAACATTAATCAGATTGTCGGTAAAATCCTCACGACTCTGAATAATCGAATAGTTGGTGCCAAATTCAGATGCCATTGTCCGCAAAGTGTTAATGGCATCTTCCACTTGTTGTATAGAAGCTTCCAAATCAGCATCTTTCTGCCAGTCTCCGACTGTTTCGGAAAGTTTCAACCCTTTGGTCGAAGCGTCAGCGCCTTCAACCAGCAGCTGTGAAGAACGATACTCATTGAAAACAACCTTTAGATTGTTTTCCTGCAGCAAATTAACTCCTTTGTAACCGGAATCCTGGGCCAACTCGTCGATTTGAACCAAAATTTTGTTAAACTGTTCGGCATAGCTGATGCGTTCTGCCACCGGAGCATTGGCATCGCCGGCCTTCCGGCTGTCATCCATTTTTAACTTTTCGGCACCGTTTCCGGTAACGATAAATTCATTGTCCGTTGACATAATCGAAATTTGATCTCCGTTGACTTCAACCGTTGCGGTTGCTCCCAGCGAAGCGGTCAGCTTGGCAGCCAATGTTGCCGAGTTGACAATGTCGGCGGCTTCAAGTTCAACGCTCTTGGCGGCTGTAGTGGCGGTTGTAACTCCGGCAGCCCCGTCATTCAGCCAGTAAATATCGGAACCGTCTTTGGAGCGGACGTTAATTTTCCCTGTCGCATCACCGGGTTCGACAACCAATCCCAACGCTTGCAGCTGCGCGGTCACATCGGCGGCAGCCGTTGCTGCGGTGGTTGAACCGGCATCTAATGTGATTTCATGTTCTGTGCCGTCAACGTATACCTTAAACTTTTTGGAAGCGTCACCGGTTCCGAAAGTCATCTCAAAAGTGCTCATATCTTTGCGGCTGTCAACAATAATAATGTCATCTTCCGCCAGGCCTGCTTCTGAAACTTTTTCCGAAGTAATGGAATATTTGTCGTGATTGCTCGGAATGTCACGTGCCGAATTGGCAATCGCTTTAGCCTGCTCTGCAAAAGCCGTAATCGATTCGATACCTTCGTTGGCTGCCTTGATCGTCTGAATAGCCTGCCCCATGCTGTCAAGCAGAGCGTTCAAATCGCTGGCACGATTAGTCAAAGATTGAGACGCGTAATAAGAAGAAGGGTTGTCGATTGCCGAGTTTACCTTTTTTCCGGTAGACAGGCGCTCTTGCGTCATATCCATCAGCGACTGGGTATTTTGCAAGGATAACAGATTGGAACGCATACTTGCGGTTAATGAAATGTCAGCCATTATATATCTCCAAATATTGGACTTTTAAGAATTCTGCTGTCAGATTAATAAAAAAAGATATGGGGTGTAAATAAAAAATTAAATTTTATTAACAGAAAGTTAAAATGAAAAATGCGCCATCTCAAATATTTACAAAAAACACCGCCTGGCAAGCGGTGTTTTTCATTAAAATTCTGTCAATTTTAAGAAAGTCAGATATTGCCGCGCAAAGCGTCTCCGAACAGTTCCTCTTCTTTGGCTACCAGTTTGCTTGCCTCTTTGATTGCCGCATAATAGTCGTTGTTGAGGATGTTTTCGTTAACCGGGTTGATGTAGGGAATCAGACTCGGCGCCGCATTTTGCAAATCGCGTACATATTCCAGATACAGATTTTGCAGGTTTCTCGGATCGCGTGACAAATACATCTGCTGAACAACAAAATAAACGCGCTTGCTCGGGGTATTGGCTTCATTTTCGCGCAAGATAAACTTTTCGCGCAAAATCGGAACGTTCCCGTCGATATAAAAGCGGGTTCTTTCCCCGTCATTCGTAATCAGCGATTCGCCGATAATAATGCTTTCATGGGGTTTCAGTTCAATTTTCAGAGGCATGCCTGCTCCTTTTCTTTTTCAAATTAAGAGTTATTTCTCAAATAAATATAATAAATTTATTTTTTTTTGCAAATCTTTATTTTGTCTGCTATAACCGATTCTGACAACAAACACGGGAAGATGATCATGAATGAATTGAGCAGTAGTTGGACAGAGGCGGAAAAACAGCTGTATTTGACGGCTCTGGAATATGTTTTAAACCTCGACAGCGACGATAATCCGACCAAAAAGGAATTTATGAAAAATAAGGCCCGGGAGCTGGGCTGTCCGCTCTCCAAGCTCAAAAAGGTCCGTTCTTCTGCCGAGCTGACCAAGCTGCTGATGCCGATTCCGTCCGTCCGCACCAAACGCTGCCTGCTGCGCGATATGATTCTGCTGGCTGCCGCCGACCATGATCTGAGCGACAAGGCGATCGGCGAGATTTATGAAATCGGCATCAAAATCGGCATAAAAGCCGAAAAAATCGATGACTTTTTCCTCTGGGCGGCCCGCGGCCTGGAGTGGCAGGTTGACGGCAGCCGTCTGATTGACGAAGATATCTGAAAATGCCCGAAGCCCCGATTTATACCCTCAAAGGAGCCACGCTCAGTTTCGGAACGAACCGGCTCTTTACCAATGTTGACTTATTTATTAACCGCGGCGATAAAATTTCGCTGGTCGGCCGCAACGGCTCCGGAAAATCAACTCTGCTCAAGGTTATTGCCGGTGTCATTGAGGCGGATAATGCCGAAATTTTTACGCAGCCCGGCATCAGAATTTCCTACATGCCGCAGGAACCGGATTTTACGGGCTTTGCCACGCTGCGCGACGTTGTAAAGGCGGGATTGCCGCAAACTGATGAAAATCTGGATTATAAAGCCGACATTTTAATCGACAAGTTTTCCATTCAGGCCGATGCCGCGCCCGGGGAGGCTTCCGGCGGCGAAAAACGCAAGGCCGCTTTGGCCCGGGCGTTGATTTCCGAACCGGATATCCTGCTTTTGGACGAACCGACCAACCATCTTGATATGCCCTCAATTGAGAAGCTGGAAGAGATTATTGCCGCTTTTCGCGGCGCCGTTATTGTCATTTCCCACGACCGCATGTTTTTGGGCAATGTTTCCGAGACCATGTTCTGGCTGGACCGCGGTACTCTGCGCCGCAGCAATCGCGGTTTTAAGTATTTTGATGAGTGGCAGGAACAGGTGATTGACCAGGAAATTATCGAGCAGAAATATCTGAACAAAAAAATTGAAGAAGAAACCGAATGGTTACACAAAGGCGTAACCGCCCGCCGCCGTCGCAATATGGGACGCCTGCGCCGTTTGCAGCAGCTGCGCCTGGAGCGCAAGGAACAAATCAAGCGTATCGGCAGTATTGATTTGGAAATTGCCGAAGGCGATTTTCGTTCCAAATTGGTAATTGAGGCCAAACATATTTTTAAGAGCTTTGGCAGCCGCGATATTGTGAAAGATTTTTCTGTTCGGATTATCAAAGGCAATAAAATCGGCATCGTCGGTCCCAACGGCGCCGGCAAAACCACGCTTATCAAACTTTTGACCAGGCGTTTGGAACCGGACAGCGGTTTTGTCCGCCTCGGCAAAAATCTTGAAGAGGCGTATTTTGATCAGAACCGCATTACGCTTGACCCTAAAAAAACGCTGTGGCAGACGCTTTGCGGCAAAGGCGACCATATCTGGGTCCGCGGACAATACCGCCATGTCGTGGCTTATCTGAAAGACTTCCTGTTCCGTCCCGATCAGGCCCAATGCCCTGTTTCGGCTCTGTCGGGCGGGGAGAAAAACCGCCTCATGCTGGCAGTAGCGCTGGCCCAGCCTTCCAATTTTTTGGTCTTGGACGAACCGACCAACGATTTGGATATGGATACCTTGGATTTGTTGCAGGAAGTTTTGGACGATTATGCCGGAACCGTTCTGCTGGTCAGCCACGACCGGGATTTTATCGACCGGGTCGTCACATCGGTAATCTATATGCCCGGCGACGGGACGGTGTACGAACACGCCGGCAGTTACAGCGACCTGCTGGCCAAGCTTTCTGCCCGTACTGCCGTTGCGCCGGTCAAAAAACAGCCCAAACCCGAAACCTCCCGCCCGTCCGTTCCGGCGGCACCGGCCAAGACTGCCCGCCTCAGTTACAATCAACAGCGGCTGTTGGAGGTTCTTCCCTCTGAAATTGAACAGTTAGAAAAAACAATCTCCGAAATCAGCCAATCTCTTTCCGACCCCGATTTATATGCCGCCGACCCGGACGCCTTCAACCGTCTGTCGGCTCGGCTTCTGGAACTTCAAGAACAAAAAGACAGTAAAGAAACTCAATGGCTCGAGCTGCAAATGCTCAAAGAAAGCTTGGAGCACTCTTAAACCCTTTGCAGCGCCGGGTGTAAAAAACGGTTGAACTTCAGCCGCCATAAACGCTGATAACAATGCAGGCTGTGCCGCTTTTGGGCAGCCACGGCTTTAAGATAATGTCTTTTTACCGTCAGGCGATAACGCCGGTTTAATGCTTTTGCCGCCAAATGCCTGCGTTGCGCCGGCGGAATGTCGGAAGCGTTAAAAATTCCGGCAAACCGTTTTTCTTCGGCGTCCGGGTTGTTTGTCTGCCAACGGGCATGCCAGGAATAATGCAACATAAAAGCCTTGCCGAGGCTGATTTCCTTTCCGTCGCCGGCCGAAAGTCTGACGCCGTTGTCAAATACGGCAAAGTGGCAAGGCTTGGTAAAGGCTTTCAAATCCCGGCGGCTGAACCGGATCTTGGCCTTTTCAACGGCAAATTTTTCAAAAGCCAAACGACAGTTTTGTAATTCGTTCAGGCTGAAAAAATTCATTCCCAAAGTTGCCCAAACCTGGCCGCCGTTAATCGGCAGACCGTTGGCATCTTTTCCCGAAGCCGCAATTAGGCGGATTTCCGAAGGTTTGTCGTAAAAATCAAAAGGCCGGCTGTTGTCATATGCCGTCAGAAAACGCTGCTGGCGCTCCATCAGCAAATAGGCAAACCGGCGTTGCGGCAGCCCCTTTTCCTTATATAGCGACCGCAGTTCAAAACGCAACTGCTCGTCCTCAAGCGTGTAACAGCCGTCAAAAACGTATAATTCCCGCTCATTTCTGAAAATGCCGGATAATTCAAGCGTTTGCTTCTCCTTAAAGCTGCGGAAACTGTGCTGCTCGGTATAATTGGCCGAAATGTAAGCGGTTTCGTAACCCTCATCTGTCAGATCAAAGGGCCACAAGCGGCGGACTTCTGGTGGCAGATTTTCAAAAAAATCATTAATCCTTTCCGCTTTGCACAGATTCACTTCCCCTTCCGGTGCCGGAGAGGAGGCAATCATTTGTCCGATGTCCGTGTTGCTGTCCATTTCCTTTTCCCCTTGGGGGATTATTTTTTACGCTCCGGGCGATAAATCAGTTTCCCGTCCAAAATGTCGGAAACAACATTAAGATGCGGCATGACCATTTCGATTTCGCTTTCGCTGACCTTCTCGGCCTGATACATTCGGCCTTGTTCTGCCATCAGTTGTTTTATGCTTTTGCGGGCTTCTTCATCTTTCGTCTGCTCTAGTTGAATCTTCAGACTCTCTCTCGTCTGTTGAGCTAGAAGTTTCAGTTGGCAGGCCTTGACGACGGATTTGAGCCGCCGCCCGGTATAAAAGAAACGGTCCACATCCCAACCTTGTGCCTTAATCCAACGTTGTGCCCGGCTCGAAAGTTTTTTACCGTAAGCCGTTTCGGCAGTCAGCATGGCCGGCATATCTTTGGGGCTGAAACCCTGCTCCAAAAATTCTGACCATACATTTAGAAAATTATCCATTTCGCCAAAGCTGACAATTCCGCCCTGTGGTTGCAGCTGAACCGAAATCCGCCGCGGTTTGGGATTGTCCCCCACGCCGGGATAATACATCGGCCGGGTAACAAAATAAGCCAGCAAAACAAAAACGGCGGCGTTAACAATCTTTTTTTGGCTTTTTTTCATCTTACCACCTCAGATTGGAAATTACATAATCAGGGTAAGCATCATAATTATTGGCCATTTCCCGGGTCTTTGCCACATCGGGAATATATCCTTCGCCCAGAAAATTAACGTGAACGCCCTTGGAAACCAAAACGCAGTCGATCCCGGATAAATTGGCGCCTTTAATGTCTGTGGTGATGTTGTCGCCGATGAGCAGGATGTTTTCCGGGGAAACGTTGTCCATTCCTTCCAGGGCATAGGACAGGATTTTAGGATCCGGTTTGCCGACGGTAATAATCCGCCCGCCCAAAGCGGCATATTGTTCGGCAACGGCGCCGGCCGCCAGGCAGATTTCGCCGTTTTGAAAACTGGAAGTGTCATTTCCGGCGCAAACCAGCGGAATGTTCATGCTGGCGGCATATTCCAAAATCTGCATATACTGGTCGATTGTGGCTTCGGGAGCGGCAGCACTTCCCATGAACAGAAAATCGGCTTTACCGAGTTTGTCAACCGGGAGATAGTCCAAAAAAGAAAAAATTGCCGTATCTGCGCCTTGCCCCAGATTATAGTAAGTCGTGCCGATGGTGGCAAAATCGCCTTCCCGGTATTTGAACAGATAATGCAGGATTTCGCCTGCGGAAACAATATTGTCAAAAACCAGCGGCGGCAGTCCGTTGTTCCGCAGCAGCTGGACAATCGAATGTACCCGCAGCGGCGAATTGGTCAGCAAAATCAGGCGTTGGCCGGATTTTTTCATTTTGATCAGGGCTTCTTTGGCTTCGGGAAGAATGTTTCCGCCTTCGCTGATAACGCCTTCCAATCCGGTCACAACCAGATGATAGTTGCCCAGAATTTTGGAAATATTGACGATTGGCTTGATCATTTTCATTTTTATTCTTGTCCCGTTCTTGGAAATTGCCCGAATTCTAACTGATTTTAACTGTAAACGCAATAGATTAAATAAAATTTAACGGGACGGAAATTAAAGCCCGGCATTGGTCTTTGCCGGGCTCTAAATCAGAAGAACAAATCGCGCTTGCCGCCGTGAACCTGCTGCAGCCGTTCCAGCAGGGTTGCCTTTTGCGGATTGTCATCGGGCAGGGCTTCCAGTTCGCGCTTAATGGCGGCCATTCCTTTGGCCCGGGTTTCCGGGGAAGCATAATCCAACAGATATTCGCTCAAGGTCAAAATGGCATTGGGCGTACAAAAACGTTTTACAAATCCGGGTTTGGCAAATTCCATAAAATGTTCGCCGGTACGTCCCAGCCGATAACAGCCGGTGCAGAAAGACGGCAGAAATTCGGCGTCGCACAGTTCGCCTATAACCTGATCCAGACTGCGGTTGTCGCTCAAAACGAACTGGCTCTTTTTGTCGCTGGCAACTTCGTCTTCCTCGGCATAGGCGCCGACCCCGATGTCCGAACCGGCGTCAATCTGGCTGATGCCGTAACCGATAGCCTCGTTGCGCAGGGCAACCGGTTCGCGGGCTGTCAGGATCATGCCGGTATAGGGAACGGCCAGACGGATAATCGCAATCATTTTCATAAAGTCGGCGTCAGAAGTCTGATACGGCGGGTGATTGGCATAATCGGTGCCGATTGCCGGTTCAATCCGCGGAAACGAAATCGTGTGCGGTCCGACCCCGAATTTTTCTTCCAGGTGAATGGTGTGATAAAGCATCGACAATGCCTCAAACTTGTGGTTATACAAGCCGATGAGCGCACCCATGCCCACATCGTCAATCCCTGCTTCCATTGCCCGGTCAAAAGCGAACAGCCGCCACAGGTAATTGGCTTTAAGCCCCGACGGATGAACCGAGCGATAGGTTTCCTGATGATACGTTTCCTGAAATACCTGAAATGTTCCGATGCCTGCCGATTTGATTTTGCGGAACCCCTCAACGTCAAACGGAGCGGCATTAATGTTGACCCGGCGGATTTCGCCTTTGCCGGACTTGGTCTCATAAACCTTGCGCACGGTGTCATAAATAAAGTCGGCGTCATATTTGGGGTGTTCGCCATAAACCAGAATCAAGCGTTTATGCCCGCGGTCTTCCAATGCGGCAACTTCCTTTTCCAGTTCGTTCATGGTTAGGGTTTTGCGCACCACGTCCAAATTCGATTGCCGAAAACCGCAGTAAGTGCAGTTGTTGATGCAGTCGTTGCCGATATAAAGCGGCGCAAACAAGACAATACGGTTGCCGTAAATGCGCTTTTTCAGCGTCCGGGCGCCTTCTTTGATTTCTTCCGCCACCTCTGGATCTTCTGCGTTCAAAAGGACGGCCATCTCATCGGGGTTCAGCCGGTTCTTGTCCAGCGATTTGGCAATAATGTCGCGCACGTGCTTAATGTCGGTCGTTTTTTTGCTTAACAATTCCTGAATTTCATCTTCCGGAATAAACGAGGTTAACCCCTCAACATCTAATTTCGGCAGTCCTCTGCTCATTTTTTCTGTCCTCTATAAATTTCCAACGCCGCGGGAAACGGCTCCAATATTCTTTCCAGAACACCCTTAAGTTCGGAGATGCAGATTCCGTAATTTGTCACCGGTACGCCGGCGCTTTTGCATTTGTTTATGCGCGAGAGAATCTCCCGCCGCCCGAACATGCAGCCGCCGCATTGAATAACCAGCTTATAACGGCCAAGCTCGGACGGGAAATCATGCCCCGCCGCAAAATCGATTTGCAGGTCTTTTCCTGTTTTGGCCTTTAGCCAGCGCGGAATCTTAACTTTGCCGATGTCATCTTCAACGGCATGGTGGGTACATGCTTCGGCAATCAGAACTTTGTCGCCGTCCTCAAGCGCCGCAATCGCTCCGGCTCCCTCAGCCAGCAGGTTGATGTCGCCTTTGAGCCGGGCAAACAAAGTCGAAAAAGTTGTGCATTTGATGCCAATCGGCGTTTCTGCTGCCATCTTGTCCGCCACCTGAGAGTCGCAGACAACCAAATCCGGCTGCTTTTTCAGATTCTCAAGCGCGGCTTTGTATGCGTCTTCCTTGACGACAATGACTGTCTGCCCAAAGTCCAAAGCGTCGCGGATGCTCTGCACTTGCGGCATAATCAACCGTCCTTTGGGAGCTTCATAATCAATCGGCACAATCATGACGATTGTTCCGCCCTGGGGAACCAAGTCGCCCAAAATTGGCGGCGTTTTGATAAAATCGTCCGAGCAGATTTCCAACAGCCGGGCTTTGAGTTCATTAAGTACCCGGTCGCGGGAAGACAAATCCAAAGAATTAACGCAAATGCCGTCGTTGCCTCCCGCCTGCAAATCTGATTTGTTGTAAATTTTAAGAACCGGAATTTTGCGTTTGGCGGCTTCCTCAAGAATTTCTTTTTCTTTCTCGTCCGGTTGCTTTTCCGTGCAGAGCAAAGCGACAATATCTGCCCGGTCAAATATTTTCCGGGTTTTTTCCAGCCGTTTGCCGCCGAGCGCAGTCTCATCGCCCCAACCGGCGGTATCCAGCCAGGTAACCGGCCCGAGCGGCGGCAGTTCCTGATTTTTTTCAACAATGTCGGTCGTTGTGCCCGGTTCGGCAGAGGTGATGGCAATATCTTGCCCGGTAACGAGATTAAGAAAACTTGATTTTCCCGAATTAACCTTTCCCATCAGCGCAATTTGCAGTCTCATGGATTTGGGTGTCGTGTTCATTTTTCTCATTTCCTCAATTTACCAAAAAGCATACACCTTCTTTAGGAAAATCAGATAACCCAAATTAAGCTTATCCCCAAAAAATATTGGGTAATCTGGAGGAACGAAATATTTTGTGCTGTATTTTAAAATTGACAGCCACCAGCAACAAAACCTTTACCTCCGCAATATCTGAAGAACCATGAACCGCCTCTTCCTGAACAAAGCGATTGTGATGAAGAACAGCTGCGAAGGTTGGCACCATAGAAGTCTGTGCACTCCGCAGCATCACACTGGCTGCCGCAGCAATCGTATTCTCCTCCTAAATGTGTGCCGTGATAGCCGCCGCCGGAGGAAGATGAACCGGAAGAGCCTGAAGAAGAGGAGCCCGAACTCC
>UQFU01000016.1 GCA_900540425.1 uncultured Alphaproteobacteria bacterium | reverse complement strand
CTCTTCCGATCTGGAAATTCGCAGATCCCTGGGCATTTTTCGCAGAAAAATGCGGGATGACATTTTATGGGACATTTTTCTACCGAAAAAATGAAGGGGGACGGTTATTGGGTAATGGCTACTGCCGTGCCAAATGGTAACCATTATTGGCAAGTCGAGATAGTGCACATTATAAGCATCGCGCCTTCGGGGCACCCAAACATCAGTAGCAAGTGATGCCTCGGGCGCTGCCCGCATCGCACCTCTAGGGCACCCAAGCCAAAGTAGCGAACCTGCCGGGCAGGTTGTGCGGGGACCAAAAAAATTAAATGCCATAATGGAAATATTCAGGAGTACTGCCGACGACAATCCGTTCAACATTACTAAAACGCAAGGTGTTTTCGCCATACATAATTGTCCCGCCGCCGACCGGCAGACGGCCGTTTCGCAGTTGGAACTCGCGAACATCAGCCAAATTCATATTAATTCCGTTATCAAAAGCAACATTCCAGCCATAAGCCGACGTGCCGACATTGACATAGATACTGTTTTGATCGGCGTTGCCATTAAACTCGGCGGAAGCTTCTTCTGCCGAAAATTTAAAATACTTATCACTCAAACTGCCGGAATACCATTTGAACATTCGCAGAGTTTCTTTTTCTTCCTGTTCCGTCCGGCTTTCCGGAACGGGCGACGCCGCAACCGGTTTGTCATCCGGCTTCTGCTCGGCAGGAACCGCAACGTCAGAAATTCCGCTTTCATTTTCGGCAGCAGCAACAACGGCCGTTTCGGCTGCATCAGCTGTTTCCAGCGATATTGTTTCTTCCGGTAAGTCGTATGACATATATTCATCAGGATTCATATTCTGATTGCCGGGAAGAACCTCGACATAAGGTTCATCAGGATTTTCGGGGATTGTTTCCTGCGGCAAATCGCGAATATGCACCGGTGTTTCCCGCGGCAAAAACTCATCTTCGGGAATTTCCGCCGCCGAAGGTATCTCGGTTTTGTGATCGTCAACGCTTAACTTCTCCAGGGGAACGTCAAAGGACATATATTCTTCCGGATCCGGAAACTCTATCGCTTTTTCGTTTTCAGGGTCTACGTCGTTCATAAATTTTATTTGCGGTTCCGCATCTGTTTCGGAAACATCGGCCTCTTCTCCGCCGTCAACAGGCCGGTTTGCCGTTTCCGTCCCGTCATCTGCCGCCGGATATGCAATTTCGGATTCCGGCGCCAAAGATTCCGTTTCATTCCAGCCCGAAGAAGAAAAGCTTTCCGGCACCGCATTATTTTCGGAAACGGGTTCCTTCTCTTCTACCGCAATATTTTCTGCTTCAACAACCGGCTCGATATCTTCCGGGGCAGGTGCAGCCGGAATATTCTCAGCATCGGCATTTTCTTCGCCCAAGGGATTTTGCAACCAGGGTTCGTCTTCGGTTCCGCCGAGTTCGGGAAGGTCAAAGTTTTCGCTTTCCAAACCCAAATCCAAGTCTTCGGATTTTTCTTCTTCTTCAAAACCGTCATTCCAACCGCTGAATTTGGCCGGCTCCGGTTCTGTCCCGACACCGATATCCTCAACGTCGAGCATTTTATCATCTTCTAAAAAATGATTAATGTCATTATCATAATTTTCGGGATTATCCGAACGCAGGAAGCTCGGAAAATCTGCTTCCAGTTCATTTTCGGCACCGTTATTTTTTGCGTCATCAACCATTTTTTATCCAATTTCTTAGAGCGGAATACTAATCAGAACTTTCAGGCCGCCGAGTTCGCTGTCCAAAAGTTCAATTTTGCCGCCGTGGGAGGCAATTACGTCTTTGGCGATAGACAACCCCAAGCCGACGCCGCCGGTTTCTTTATTGCGCGACCCCTCAATCCGGTAAAAGGCCTTAAAGACGTCTTCGCGCTTGTCGGCGGGAATGCCCGGCCCGTCATCGTCTACCGAAATTTCGAGTTTGTTGTTATTGCTTTCCAGTTTAACGGCAATGGTTTTGCCATAGCGGAAAGCATTGGAAATTACATTGGTCAGAGCGCGTTTCAAAGCCTGTTCACGCCCCTGGATGGCACTAACCTGGTCATTGGTAGCGTAGCGAATCAGCGCTTTTTTATTGCGGAACTTGTTAATGATGCTCAAAATCATTTCGTTCATATCCACAAAAGAAGATTTTTCGCCGCCCTCACCGCTGACAAAAGACAGATAGCCGTCAAGCATTTTTTCCATTTCGTCAATATCAGAGAGAAAGTCTTTGCGGTCTTCGCCTTCCGGCAGCAAAGCAACCTGCAGTTTCATCCGGGTCAGCGGCGTGCGCAGGTCATGCGAAACGCCGGCCAGCATTTGTGTCCGTTCGCTGATTTGGCGCTGGATGCGTTCCTTCATTTTGATAAAAGCAATGGCTGCCTTGCGAACTTCGGAAGAACCGTAAGGCTTGAAATCTTTATTATCAATTCCCTTGCCGAAATCTTCGGCAACCTGCGCCAGTTCGGCAATTGAGCGTACCTGTATCCGCAGGAACAGCACAGCAACCAAAAACAACAGGATTGAAGTGCCGACCATCCAGCCGATGAAAAGGAACATGGAAGAGCTGAAAATTTTCTTTTCATTAGTCGTGAACTGAAACGCCCCGTTGGCACGGTCGATAATAATCACCATATCGTTGGATTTCGGCGAAAGATAGATACTGCTGACGGCATCGGGAAAACGTTCCTGCAGCATATCTTCCAGAAAACCGGTAATCAGTTTATTGCCGCGGGTTGCCTTGGTGATGGCATTGTGTTTTTCGGTATTGCCGTAATAACTGACCTTGAGGTCAAAATTCTGTTCGGCCAATTTGCGAATCTCATCAATTTGCTTGGGGTGGCGGTCAATCAGCTCCATGGTAAAGTCCATGTTGGAAACCAGGTTATTGGACAGGCTGCGCCCGACACGCCACCAGTTGCTGTCAAAAAACACAAAAATCGAAACCACCTGCACCACAATCAGCGGAATAAAAATCAGCAGCATCGTGCGGAAAAACAAGGTTTTCGGCAACAGTTTCAGCTTTAAGTAACGCAGCGTATTGTCTACGGTTTCGGGAAACTTTATATGCATCTCACACCTCTTTCATATTTCTGCGCCGTTATTCCGGCAGCAGCATATATCCTTTGCCCCGCACGGTTTGCAGATAGCGGGGATTTTTTGAATCTTTCTCAATTTTTTTGCGCAGGCGGGTAATCTGCACGTCAATTGAGCGCGGACTCTGTCCGGCCCCCAAAATTTCCGCCAGTTTTTCGCGGGTGAAAATCTGCCCGGACTTCTGCCCCAAGACATTGAGCATCGCCTGCTCAACCGGCGTAATATGTATGACCGTCCCCTGTTTGGTCAGTAATTCCTTTTTGACCATATCATAGCAGCACAGCCCCAAATTCAGCTTTTCTACCGCCTGCCCGTCTTCCTGCGGCGCGCGGCGGAGAATATTCTTAATCCGCAGCACCAGCTCTTTGGGTTCAAACGGTTTGGGCAGATAATCGTCGGCGCCGGTTTCCAGGCCGGCAATCCGGTCTTCGGTTTCGCCCATGGCGGTCAGCATGATGACCGGCATGCTGCTTTCCCGGCGAAGCTTTTCTAAAAATTCCAACCCGGTTTCTTCGGGCATCATAATATCGACAATCAACAGGTCGAACTTATAATCCCGCAAACGTTCGCGCGCTTCGGCGGCATTTTTGGCAACGCTGACATAGAAGCCATTATCGCGCAGAAAACGCTGCAGAAGCGAACGCAGGCGGTTGTCGTCATCAACAACCAGAATATGGGCGGAATTATTTTCCATTTGTTTACCTAATCCTTATTTGGCGGCGGCAACCTTTCGCGGAGCTTTTTTGGCGGAAGCCGTTTTGGCTGCCGTTTTTTTGCTTTTGGCCGCAGTTTTTGACTTTGCCTTGGCCGGAGCGGCTTTTTTGACAGCCGATTGGGGTTCGGTTTTGGCTTCGCTTTTTTTGGCGGCAGCCGTTTCGCGGGCCTTTTTCTTTTCGACTGATTTGATGTAGGCAAGCGATTTTTCAAAATACTGATAACCGGTAATAAAGGTCAGAACGCCGGCAACCCAAAGGCAGACGGTTCCCAGTCCGACCCAGAATCCCTCAATGACGTTAAAGAACTTGGCCGGCGACATCAGCAGCACCGACAGCGCCGTCATCTGAAAGCCGGTTTTCCACTTGGCGAGACGGGTAACCGGAAGGCCGACACGAACTTCCGACAAAAATTCGCGCAAACCGGAAACCAGAATTTCGCGGCAAAGAATGACGACAACCGGAATATAGCTGATATTGTCAACCAACCCGTTGGCAACAATAATCATCAGCGCCGAAACGACCAGAAGCTTGTCGGCAATCGGATCCAGCAGGCGCCCAAAAGCGGAAAGCTCATTGCGCGAACGGGCCAGATAGCCGTCGAGATAATCGGTGATTGCGGCGATAATAAACAACGAACCGCCGATTAAGTACCACCAGGCGCTATGAATATAAATTGTCAGGAAAATGACCGGAATAACGACAATACGGGAGATTGTCAGAAGATTTGGCAGATTATACACTTTGTTTCACCCTCTTTAACTGTTTTGAAAAAGTTAAAGTTATCTTAAAGAACTTTTTTCAATTATGGAAGTAATTATAAATTTTTTCCGCTGTTTTTTTGCTGATTCCGCCGACTTTTTGCAAATCTTTGATTCCGGCCTGGGAAATTTCCTCAACCGAGCCGAAATAATTGAGCAAATCGCGTTTGCGCCCGGCGCCGACTCCTTCAATCTCGTCAAGGCGGGTTTTGTACATGGACTTGGCCCGGCGTTTGCGGTGCGTGCCGATGGCGAAGCGGTGCGCCTCATCGCGGATATTCTGCATATAAAAAGCCAGCGGAGAACGGAACGGAAGCTCAAAGCTTTCGCGTCCGACCTGGTGGTAAAACTCTTTGCCGGCATTACGGTCGGGGCCTTTTGAAATGGCAATGATTGCAATTTCGCCCAAATCGTAATCTTTGAGGCATTCATGCACGGCATGCAGCTGGCCGAGGCCGCCGTCCAGCAAAATCACATCCGGACGGTTGGCATCGCTCATCCGCTCAAAGCGCCGGGTCAGGACTTCTTTCATCATGGCAAAGTCATCATTGGTGATATCGGGATTTTTGATATTAAACGTCCGGTACTGTTTCTTGTCAAAGCCGTCGGGGGTGGCGACAATCATGGCCCCTACCGCGTAACTGCCCTGAATATGCGAGTTGTCATAGACCTCAATCCGCCGCGGTATCCGAGGAAGATTGAAAACCTCTTTCATTTCTTCAAGGTTTTGAGCCACCGAAGCTTCCATGGCAATTTTGCGCTCCAGCGAAGCCCGGGCGTTTTCCACCGCCATTTTAATAATTTTGGCCTTATTGCCCTGCGAATAGGCATTGATTTTGGCGCCGATGGCCTTTTCTAAAAACTCTTTGTTTTCCAACGGCTGCGAAACGGCAATTTCCCGAGGCGGAATGTGCGTGGCATAAAAACTGCCGAGAAAGGCCTCCAATACTTCAATATCGGTCGCGTCTTCCGCCTGTTTTGGAAAAAACGGCGCGTTGCCGCAATTTTGCCCGCTGCGGATAAAAAAGACCTGAATGCATATCAGACCGCCTTTACGTGCCAACGCAACAACGTCAAGCGATTTGATGTCGGCATATTCGACCAGATTTCCCTGCTGGACGTTTGTCAGGGCGCGAATCCGATCACGAAGCACCAACGCCGTCTCATAATCCTGTTTCTCGCTGGCTTCGAGCATTTTCTGCGACAACTCCTCCTGCATTTTGGTATTTCGGCCTTCCAGAAAATCGACCGCTTCGCGGACAAGCTTATGATATTCCTCTTTGGCGATTTTTCCGCAGCAAGGCGCCGAGCAGCGCTTTATCTGATACAACAGGCAGGGACGCTGGCGGTTATGAAAAACGGCATCGCGGCAGGAGCGCAGCAAAAACGCCTTTTGCAAAATATCAAGCACGTTGTTGACGGCCAACACATTGGCAAAAGGGCCGAAATATTTGTTTTTGTCCCGGCGGCGGCCCCGGTATTTGCGCAGACAAGGAAAATCAGACTCGACATCAAGCATGAGATGGGGGAAAGTCTTGTCGTCTTTGAGCAGGATATTGTATTTTGGTTCCAGTTCCTTGATCAATTCGTTCTCAAGCAACAGGGCTTTGGCTTCGTTCTCAACGATAATGAACTCCATCTTATGGATTTCGGAAACCATCCGCTGCAAACGCACCGGCAGTTTATCCAGGTGAGAATAAGCAACAATCCGCTTTTTGATATTTTTGGCCTTGCCGACGTAGAGTACCTTTTCGTCAGCGCCGATCATACGGTAAACGCCCGGCTTTTCGGGAGCAATTTTGATGTTTTTTTTCAGAATGGCCAGGCCCTGCGCAATATTACCCACTGTTTGTCTCCTTTTACCTTATTTATATATCGGCATAAAGGGAAAAAAGTCAACTGCTTCGGGCACCGCCTCTCCAAAAAGGACATAAAAAAACATTTGACGCCAAAGCATCAAATGTTTTTTTATGGCAAGAACTTACCTGACTTTCCACTCCCGGGAGAGGATACGTTTGTCAACGCCATTTACCCCTTGGCAGATAACCGACATTACAACGCCGTCCGGCAACCCCCTCACATAGAGCATATACGCCCCATCATCTTTTCTGATACCGAGATTTTCCGGGGTATATTCTATTCCGGCCCCCTGGAGATCAACCGGTTCATAAACGTTGGAAACAATGCTTACCGAACGTTCTTCTGTTCTCTCGGTTCCATTTTGGCAAACGGTTGTTTTTTCAAAGAGCCGTTTCATAACATAAAGCATTTTATCATGCTGCGACCAAAACAACTCCACGCCCAGCTCCGGAAAGGCAATCATTTCATCTCCGGAATAAACTGTCTGACTCGGATTAACTTCAACACCCTTAATCAGTCGCGTTGTACTCAAATGAGAAGACTGGGCATTTGCCACTACGGAGAACAACACACACGCGAAGAAAAAAATAATCTTTTTCATGTCTTTTAAAATTTAATTTGTTAATAATATTTTGTTTATTCATTGAATATGCCATATTTGACAGATTTTGTCAAAATAAAAAAACGCCTGAACAATGTTGTAACAAAAAATTAACCCGGAAAGCGCTAAATCAGCCCCATTTTTTGGGCCGTAATGACCGCCTGAGTCCGATTGGTGGCGCCGACGGCACGCAGCAGCGCATTAATATGCAGTTTTACCGTCGCCTCGGAGACACCGATTTCATAAGCAATCTGTTTATTGGACATTCCCTGGGCAACCAACTCCAGGACCTGCGCCTGACGGTTGGTCAGGGTTTTGCCTTTGGCGCGGACATTGGCATTGCCGTTATAACCGCTGACGGCATGCCCGTTATCCAAAACAGACGGCGGCAGGTAGGTTCCGCCGTCCAAAATCAACTTCAGCGCACCGGTCAGGACTTTGGTATCGGAACGTTTGGGAATATATCCGCTGATGCCATATTCCATGGATTTGCGGATACTGCGCGAATCTTCGGAAGCAGAAATAATCACCAGCCGCGCGCCGTCTGTTTTTTCCTTAATCTCTTTCAGGGCTTCTTCCCAATCCATGTCCGGCATATCCAGGTCGATGATAATCAGGTCTAATTTTTTCTCATCATCAATAATCTTCATGGCCTGCGAAAAATTCCCGGCCTGAAAAATAACCGCCTGAGGGTCGATTTGTTCCAGATGGAGGCTCAGCCCGTCTCTGAACAACGCATGGTCATCTGCTATAAGAACTTTCATTCTACTCTCCCGATTGCCGCAATTCTTACGAAATTCTCATAATATGACACCGGCATTTTGCATCGGCGCCAAACTCACGGTTAGATATATTTCTACTTTTCGGAATTTAAAGGGAGTTCCAAATATTCTATTCCGGCTTCCGTCAGCATTTGATGCGAAAAATCAAGTTTATCCCGCCAAGTCCGGTCTTTGATATCCGGACGGGCTTCCAGTTCGCGGGTAACAACCATGCGGATTCCCGACTGGATAATGGCCCGGGTGCAGTCAGTACAAGGCGGGTGAGTCGCATAAAGCACGCAGCCTTTCAGCGAAGTTCCGGTCAGGCAGGCGTTATAAATGGCATTTCTTTCGGCATGTTCAAAAAAATCGTATTTGGTCGGACGTTCCATACGTTCGGGCTTATTGTCGTCTACGCCTCTGACCAGACCGTTATAACCGGTGGCACGGATTTCGCGGTCGGGACCGACCACAATGGCGCCGGTTTTGGTTGACGGGTCTTTAGACCAGGTCGCAACAAGCTTGGCCACTTCCATAAAACGGTAATGCCATTTTTCTGAAAACATTAAATTTCTCCTTCCATTCGGAACATAACAGCTTTATTTTATCAGTTGGCGCTAAACTTACAAGCGGAAATTTAAAATGTTTAATGCCGGATTTCTCCGGCATTACATTCTCGCATTCATTTCAAATACATTTCTTCCAAACAATCGACAATTTTGCAGATGCTGCGGTTTATCAGGTCCAAAAGCAGAAAAACGGCAACCCAGGCTGCACAACCGGCCAGCAAGGCTTGCGCCCAAATCGTTTCTTTTCCTGACCAGAGGCTGAACGGCAACAGGCACAACAATCCGCCTCCGGCCAACAAGCCGCCCAAAGCAAGCTGCAGCAAAAGCGAACCCTTTTTTCGCTTTTTTTCCCAGCCGCCATAAAACCTTACCAGCTGCGGAATCGCCAAAAGAGGCGCAAATGCCATAATTTTGCTTGAATCGCCAATCACTCCGGTACAGCTCAGGATAAAAGCTCCCCATCCGCAAAACGCCATAAACATAACAATAAAATTCTTCATAACAATTTAATTTATAATGGTAATTCATCTCTGTATTCAGATAATCCCCTTTTTTGCAAATGTAAACCCCAAAAAACGGATTCTTTCGCTTGACATCGCCGCAAAAATGAAAGAAGTTATACGCAGTGCATTTTATATTTATAGGAGAAAAAGATGAGTGCTATTGTTGATATCCATGCCAGAGAAATCTTAGATTCCCGCGGCAACCCGACCGTTGAGGCCGACGTTGTCCTGCAGTCCGGCGCTTTTGGCCGCGCCGCCGTTCCGTCCGGCGCTTCGACCGGCGTTCACGAAGCCGTTGAACTTCGTGACGGCGACAAAGCCCGTTTTGGCGGCAAAGGCGTTTTGAAAGCCGTTGAAAACGTCAATAATGAAATCTATGACGCTTTGGCCGGTTTGGACGCCGAAGATCAAATTGACATTGACAGCGCCATGATTGAACTTGACGGCACCGAAAACAAAGGCCGTCTCGGCGCCAATGCCATTTTGGCCGTTTCCATGGCCGTTGCCAAAGCGCAGGCTGAAGAAGCAGGCCTGCCGCTTTACCGCTATCTCGGCGGCACAATGGCACGCACCCTGCCGGTTCCGATGATGAACATCGTCAACGGCGGCCAGCATGCCGACAACCCGATTGACATTCAGGAATTCATGATTATGCCGGTTTCCGCTTCTTCTATCCGCGAAGCCGTTCGCATGGGCGCTGAAATCTTCCATACTTTGAAGAAAAACCTCAAGGCTGCCGGACACAACACCAATGTCGGCGACGAAGGCGGTTTTGCCCCGAATCTGAAATCCGCCGAAGAAGCTTTGTCATTCATCGTCAAATCTATTTCCGACGCTGGTTACAAACCCGGTGAAGACGTTGTTTTGGCCATTGACGCCGCTTCTTCCGAATTTTATGAAAACGGCAAGTATGAAATGAAAGGCGAAGGAAAATCCTACACCAACGCCCAAATGGTTGAATTCTATAAAGACCTCTGCAACCGTTTCCCGATTTTCTCCATTGAAGACGGTATGGCCGAAGACGACTGGGAAGGCTGGAAAATGCTGACCGACGCCATCGGCGACAAAGTTCAGCTGGTTGGCGACGATCTGTTCGTAACCAATCCGAAACGCCTGGCTATGGGTATTGAGAAAGGCGTTGCCAACTCCATTCTGGTTAAAGTCAACCAAATCGGCTCTCTGACCGAAACCATGAAGGCTGTTGACATGGCTCACCGTGCCGGTTACACCGCGGTTCTGTCTCACCGTTCGGGCGAGACCGAAGACACCACGATTGCCGACATCGCCGTTGCAACCAACTGCGGCCAGATCAAGACCGGTTCAATGTCCCGTACCGACCGTATGGCCAAGTACAACCAGCTCATTCGCATTGAAGAAGAACTGGGCGATATGGCCGTTTATGCCGGCAAGTCCATCTTGAAAAAATAAAATCAGGACAATCGGTTATTAAAATGCGAACCCCATCGGCATTTCTGCCGATGGGGTTTGTTTTATTGCTTCCTGTCGACAAGCTCGATTTTGATGTCTTTGTTATAATATTTGAGCAGCCTGGCGGTAAGCCCGTAAGCAGTATAATACCCTAACTCAAGCCGGTCTACGGTTTCGGGATAAGCGCCGACGGCAGCGGCAACTTTCTCAATTTCCTGGTTGCGTTCGCGGCGTAGCCTGGCACACTCAATACCGATTGCTTTGCGAAAGGTTTTGTTTTTAATATTCTGGATTAAAGTCATATTTTTAGCTCCTGTTTGTTATTGGTTAAAACAAAACCGCCAATTCTAAAAAGAAAGGCGGTGGAGCTAGAAAACTGTACTGACACAGTCCTGCTTCTTCGATACGCAAGCGCACTTATACCGCAGACTCCACCTTAGGGTGGATTTTATCAGTAAGATGTTTTCTAGACACCACAGCTCACCTCTGAACTGCAAGAACAAGATTAATGCAAATCAGCTAAAAAGCAAGGGGATTTTTTTGTAAGGGCAATGTTGCAGCCCCTCTTTCCTGTCATACCGACCTACGAGCCGGAGTGACAGATAAAAAAAACAGGGCGAAGTGACCGGGGGGGAGAACAGGAAGGCATGACAGATAGAAAAGGAGGCCATAACATCAAGTAAAAGAAATCGGCAGAAGATAAAAACGCTTCAAGGGGTGCGTAAGGATAATAAAATAAGCTTGGCAATTTTCATAAAAAGTTAAGCTTTTATGATTAAGCTTGAGTTATAAATTTTTGGGAGATTGCTCATGTCGCAGACTATTTATATTGTTTTGGCTTTGGTTATTGTTTCTTTTGTCATGATGTACAACAATCTGGTGGTGGCCCGTCAAAGAGTCAGAGAAGGCGCCAGCGATATCGACACCCAGCTTAAGCGCCGTTATGATTTGATTCCCAATCTGGTTGAAACGGTCAAAGGCTATGCCAAACATGAAAAAGAGACGCTGGAACGCGTTGTCGAAGCCCGCAACGCGGCAATGAACACCCAAGGTTTGGGAGATGACAAGACCCAAGCGGAAAATGCCCTGAGCGAAACGCTAAAAAGCATCTTTGCCCTGAGCGAGAACTATCCGCAGTTGCAGGCCAATCAGAATTTTCTGGCTTTGCAACAGGAACTGACTGACACAGAAAACAAAATTCAGGCTTCGCGGCGTTTTTACAACACGACCGTCTTGGCGCTTAACACTAAAATTGAAACTTTTCCCGGAAATATTATTGCCAAAATCTTTCATTTCCAGACCGAGAAATTTTTTGAAATGAGCGAAAGTGAAAAAGCTGCAGCTCAAAATCCCCCGCAAATTTCTTTCTAGCGAAAGCGCCGTATGCAGACTGTTTATGACCATATTACCGCCAACAATCGCAAGACTTGGCTGTTGTTGTTATTGTTTCCGACGGTTCTTAGCCTATTGACCATATTGGCAACAGTGCTGGCTTTTTATGCCATGGGAGATTTGCGGTTTGCGGCACATTTCGTAACTCCGCATCAGGAATTTTTGCTCAGTCATAACATTGCCATTACCGCCGGCAATGTATATTGGCTGGCGGGCGGGTTCTTTATCGCGTCTTATCTGCCCTTTGTATTTGGAACAGCCATTACTTGGATGCTGATTTCGTATTTTTTCGGAGATACGATGATGCTCAGTTTTGCTCATGCTTTGCCGCTTCAAAAACAAGAGAATCCGCAAGTCTACCGCTTGGTGGAAAATGTGGCGATTGCCGCCGGCCTGCCGATGCCCAAAGTCTATATTGTGGATGACGAATCGCTTAATGCTTTTGCCACCGGACGAGACCCAAAGCACGCATCAATTGCCCTAACTACCGGGATTATTGCAAAACTGGAGCCGCTGGAGCTGGAAGGGGTTATTGCCCACGAAATGGCGCATATCGGCAATCGGGATATTCGGCTCAATATGATGATTATTACCGGGCTCAGCGTGTTTGCCTTTTTGGCGGAGATGATTGGCAGAAGTTTAAGATATTCTACCTCAAGCAGCAAAGACAGCGGAAAATTCAAAATCTTACTCTTAGCGATAATGCTGGCATTGTTAGTATTTAATTTTTTTGTGGCTCCGATTATCCAGATGGCAATTTCCCGCGCACGTGAATACGCCGCCGATGCCACCGGCGCACTCATCACCCGCAACCCGCAGGCTTTGGCCTCGGCGCTCCAAAAAATTTCGGCCGATGCGAGGGGTGAAATTTTGGACGGAAAAAAGACTATGTCGACCGCTTGTATTGCCGACCCGCGCGAACCAAAAGCTGCGTTTCAAAGTATGCTGGCGACCCATCCGCCGATTAGAATCCGCATTAAACGTCTGATGGAGATGGGCGGCTAAGCTCCGAAATTTTGGTTTATTTCTCGGTAAATTTCGGTTATAATACTTGCAGAAACGGAGATTGGGCTGATGACCACTAATCGCAAATACCGCAATGACCTCAAAACCGGAACCGGCATTCACAAATTTATGATTCCCGCTTCGGCCGATTTGCTGACGGCTCCGCTTAATGTTGTTTGCAACGACGATTTGGTGCCGGAAGAGGTCAAGGATCACAATCTGAAGATTTCCTACAGTCCACAGGTTTATATTATCCGTTTGAATCCCAAGAACGAACCGGTGCTGACCGACATTTGCGGCAAGGAATGCGAAGTGCCGAGGGTAATGGCCTCTTTTCGCGAAGGGCAGATTCCGGAAATTCGCATTAACGGTTTTGCCCTGTGTATCGACAAGCAGTCCATGAATTTGATTAACGCGCAGGACAATCCGGCCCGAAAAAAAGAAATGCTCCAAAAGACCGGACAATATTTTCAGGAATTTTCAGCTATCTGCGGACGGAATCCGCTGTTGTCGCTGCTTCATGAGCTCAAACACCTGCAAAATAACATCAAGAATGGAGAAATCTGCGGCGGAATTGACAATTCGCAAATGTCGGCAGAACAATTTGCCGTTACCCGCTATGCCGATGAGATATCGGCAACGACCCGCGAATTTCTATATTGTGTGGAGCAATACAACAAAACCGGAAAAGACGATGTTTTTCCCAAAGAATTTCTGCCGTTCAAGCAGCTGCTGTCCCGCCCGGAAACACGCGCCCTGCTGCATAATCCGCAGAAGCTGACGGAATATTCGGTCAAAATGTGGCTGAACAATCCCCGTAACGAGAGCTATACCGGCACAAGCGGCGACTTTAAGCACCAGACCGACCAATATGCGGAAAAATCCGTTCTGCCGAATTGCGACAGCAACGCTTTTTCTGAAATTATAAAAGCTTATTTCAGTTTTGAATTTGAGGGAAAGCCAACAGATTGCAGCAAGGCGGCCGCCTTAATCAGGCCGGTGGCGCATATCTATACCGACGCGCAGGAAGTGCTTGAACAACGAGCCAAGACTTCGAATCGGCAAATGATTATGCGCGCCCCATTGTCCGGGAGAGGTGCGTAACGTCAAAGCCGAGCGAATCTATCGCTTTTTGCCATTTTTCTTCATCTTTGGTCCGAAAGACCAGTTCCGGCGTCGGATTCACCACCAGCCAGGTATTGTTGACAATTTCCTGTTCCAGCTGATTGGGCGCCCAGCTGGCATAGCCCAGCGCAATCAGATTTTCTTTCGGTCCCAGCCCGAAAGCAATATCGGTAATCACGTCCAGCGACGACGAAATGGCAATGTTATCATTAACGACAATAGTATCGTCTTTGACATATTCGGTTGAGTGAAGGACAAAGCCGCGAACTTTTTCCAACGGGCCGCCCTGGTGCAGTTCGATGCTGTCTATCGGACGGACGGTTTTTATCGGAAGCTGTCCGGCCAGGTCGGCAAAGGAGAATTCCTGCAAAACCTTGTTGACAACAAAGCCCATGGCCCCGTTTTCATTATGCGAGCAAATGAAAATCAGAGAATTTTCAAACCGCTCGTCTTTCATATCGGGCATGGCGACCAAACATTTTCCGGTCAAATAAGTTTCATTATCTTTCATCTTCCCAACTCGCAATTCCTTGCATACTGATTACTTGTAATTTACCAAAGTTTATTGTAGCTTAAAAATAGTTATTTGAAAAGAAATTAAAACAGATGAAAAAAATTTTATTTTTATTAGCCTGTCTGTGGCTGGTTCTGCCGTTTCCGTCCCGGGCGGAAAAAGCGGCTTCTTCTGTTTCGGCCGCAAACGGCGAATCCGAAGAGCTGAAAATCATACCGTTGCGCCCGACCGGAGACCCGCTGGTCAACACGTCTTCGGGGCTGGAAGAATACTGGTTTCGTCTGTTTATGCTTTATCGGCATTTTGATCAGAAATTTCCGGGCGGCGCGATTGAAGGAGATTTGAAAGACGAAATCCGCAAGCAGCTGCCGCGGTTGACGCCACAGGAGGTTTATGACCAAGAAGAATATATCAGATTTGTCATAAAAAACTACCGAGGCATCCGCAGCTTGATTGAAAAATACAAAATGCAGGCGCTGATGCCGGAGGAGCCGGCACTAATTGTGGATCCGGAGGAGCTTGAGCCGTATGACGAGCCGTATATCGAATCGGACAACGAGCTGGTGGTCATTTATGATCCGCGCCGGGTTATTCCCTATGCTTCCGACCGCAAAAACTTCCGCGCCGTCGAAGCTTCTTTGGAACATGCCAAAAAGAAATCCGCCACCCGGAAAAAATTTGACGAACTGCGCTCCCAACTTTCATTGCTGGAATTAAAAAAGATTCCTTTCTATAACAGCATTTATGATGACCCGTTCAGCGGCGACGAGGGAATGGGCGACTGGGCGCAAAGCGGCAAACTGCAAGCCAGGATATTGAGTTCCAAAGCCGCCGTCGGCAGTTTGAAAAAGCTTAAGGCCGCCGTCAACCTGTATCCGGCAACGGCATATATTATTCCCGACGAGGGGGAAAATACGTTTAAAATTGACTTCACCCAATCGGAGAATGTTGAAGAAGGCAGGATTTTCCGCCCGCTGCCGCGGCATTTTTACATTCAGGAAAACGGAAACAGCCTCAGCGGCTATAACGGTTCGTTTTTGCTGCCGTTGGAAATAACAGTCAAAAATCCCGGACAGCCGGTAAAAATTGCAACGGAAATTTCACTTCGCCTCTGCGACAAGAACAATGTGTGCCACAACGAAAAAGTCTTGCCCCTGCTGACGCTCGAAAGCGGCGAGGCCCGCGCTTCCACCATGTTCAATTATGTGGAGCAAAACTTCAACATGCTGCCGCGGCCGGAAAGCAAAAAGCTCCAAATCATCAAAACGGCAGTTTATGACCACCCTGACGGCGGACAAATGCTCAAAATCAGATTTAGAGCAAAAAAATCAGCCAAACAGTTTGAATTTTTTATCAACAATGCAGAGGGCATCAAATTCTCCCAGCCGGCAATCAGCGTCAACAACGATGAAATCGACGTCTTGCTGACCCCGCAGGAGCAAGAAAGCAAGCTGGACGGAAAGGAATTTGAAGTTACGGCCAAGCTTGACAACCGGAACATCATCCGTACATTTATCCGGCCGGAAAAAGCTTCATTGTTTGATACCGAGCTGCCGGTTCTGGGCTGGGGCATTATCGGGCTGGCCGTTCTCGGCGGTTTTATCCTTAACTTTATGCCCTGCGTATTTCCGGTTTTGGCGCTTAAGGTTTTGGCTTTGACAAAGTTCGGCGGCTGCAATCCGCAGAAGGTTCGCAGCGGTTTTTTATACACCCTCTTGGGGCTGGCCGCCGCATTTGCCGGGTTGACGCTTTTGCTTATTTGCCTGAAAGCGCTGGGATATGCCCTCGGTTGGGGCATGCAATTCCAAAGCACCGGATTTTTGCTGTTTATTTCTTTTGTAATCGCCGTTTTTCTGTTGCAGGTTTGGGGACAAATAAACCTCAATGTTCCGCAGTGGAGCGAAAGGATTTTGCGTTCGCCTCACCGCAGCGAAAATGCGCTGAATTTTATGACCGGGCTGCTGCTGGTTCTGTTGGCGACGCCTTGCAGCGCGCCGTATCTGGGAACGGCAATCGGTTTTGCCCTCGCCGGCACCTACAGCGACATTGCCGTTATCATGGCGGCGGTCGGCTTCGGTCTGGGGCTGCCGTATTTGCTGTTATTCCTGAAACCGGTCTGCGCGGCGATAATTCCCCCCCCCGGGAAGTGGCTGAGGGGATTGCATCTTCTGATGGGCATCATGCTGTTGTTGACGCTTTTGTGGCTGCTTTCGGTTCTGACGGCGCAAACCGGTTTGGCAACGGCCTTGCGGACAGGATTATACCTGCTGTTATTTATGGGAATTTGGAGCTTTTACAAAATTATTGCCGAAGAAATTGACAAACGCAGCGAACCGCCCGAAATGAGGCGGCAGGTCATTAAGTTTTTCCGCTATGCGGCCCTGTTCCTGAGCCTGCTCCTGATCGTGCTTTCCGCGGCTGACGTTCTCCGTAACACGGCCTCTCCCCGGAATGACAATCAAAACATTCCGGTTACCCGGGACAAACAGGAAGAAATAAGCCAATACCTGCGTGAAAACCGCGCGGTTTTGATTGCCGTGGGCGCAGACTGGTGCCTGACCTGCAAATTTAATGATTTTCTGACGTTAAACAATTATAAAATACGCAACATGATTGCCGACGGAAGGTTAGTGCTGCTGCGTTCGGACTGGACATCCTATGACAGGAAGACGCTGGAGTTCATGGAAAAATACGGCAGAAAAGGCGTGCCTTTTTATATTCTGTACAGCCCCAAATTTCCAAACGGCATGGTTTTGCCCGAGGTTCTGAACGAAAGCGATTTCTCCGCCCTAATCCGAGACGTCCGTTTTAACAGCAAGGCAACGCCCCTGCCCCTCAAGCCCGCCCCCGGGAAAGCATCAGAAAACGGCGCGGAATCCGGTTTAAAAAACCAAAAAACTGCCGACGGCTGATTTCGCGGCAGAATTTTTTGGAAAATCCTCTTTCTTCCAGCTTCTTACGGCTGATTTTGGCGTTGCCGTCAAAGCTGAGGTTTTCGGGGCTTAAGCCGTAAAAGCCTTCGGCATACGGCAAATATTCAAATTTGAGCTTGTTTCGGGAGCTGACCATAACTATCCCTTTTACGTCGACAACGCTCAGGTTGACGTTGGAGATGCCGTCAATATCGGGAATGCGGAGGTTATGGTTGTAAATAATCCGGTTGCGGCTGATACAATAGTCTCCATGACAATGCTCTTCCAGAAAAATTATGGCTCCGGAAATGTTTTGTTGCGTCTGAAGGTCCATTCCAATTCTTTCCTCTACGAAAAAACTAGACAAACAATAACATATTATGTCAATTTAGGCAAGGGAGATTTTTGTGACAATTTTGTTACAGCAAAGACTTAACGGCATCGCGAGCCAGTTTGTCGACCCGCTCATTCTCCGGGTGGCCGTTATGCCCCTTGACCCAAATCCAGCGGATTTTGTGTTTGGACAAGAGTTGGTCCAACTCCTGCCATAAATCTATATTTTTTACGGCAGACTTCTTATTGCTGGTACGCCAGTTGTTTTTTTTCCAGTTGGGCAGCCACTCTTGAACACCGTCCATAACATACCGGCTGTCGGTATGAATCACGATTTCGCAATCGCGGCGCAAAGCCTTTAAAGCTTCGATAACGGCCGTCAGCTCCATCCGGTTGTTAGTCGTTTCGGCGACTGCGCCGCTCAGTTCCTTTTCGGCCCCGCCATAGCGCAAAATAGCCCCCCACCCGCCGGCACCGGGATTTCCGGAACAAGCTCCGTCAGTATAAATTTCCAATATGGGCATCAGGCTATTCTCTCAGTAAAAATTCACTAAAAAATTCGTTCAACAAAAGGCTGTTTTCCTCCTCGCCCTTCATAACCCTGGCCACAAAAGAACGCAGTTTGTTTTTGGGAATATAGAGGCGAAAATCCTTGGGAGCGGTTCCGTCAGCTCCGACAACCCCGTCCAGCATCAGGTCTTCTTCGGCATAAGGCGACAAAATGACGTTAACATTGGTAAACTTGATGACGCCGCGCGGCGGAAGGCGCAATTCCGGCCGGGTGATGAGATTCAGCTGTCCGTCAATGCCGGGAATGGAATCCATCTGATTATAGTTCAGAAAGCGGATTTTATTATACTCGCTGCCGGTGGCGCCGACCGTACAAGACAAGTATAGTTCGCGGGCAATGACGTTGCTGTTGTTGCAGCAATTAACAGAAAAGCCGATTTTGACATATTTTTCCGGCGGATTGTCTATACTGTTGGGATACAGCATATCCTCATCGGAGTTTTCCAACAACTCAAGGCTTCGGGCTCCGAAATCCAGTTCAACATTCGGCTGCGGACGGCGGCCGAACATTCCGGCAATAACCGAATACGGTGCCGGCACATTGTTGGAACCGGAACGAATATAAATCGTGCTGCCGACGGTTGTCATCAGCGGGGCAATTTCGCATTTGGGAATATAAGTCGCAACAAAACCGTCGCCGTTGTCATCGCAACTGACAATATGGTTGCGGACTTTGTTATGGCTGGGAATTGTGCAGCCGGAAATGGCATTTTCCAGCCAGCTCAAAAAACGGTGCACATTTTTAACCTTGACTTTGGCCTTGGCAACATCGCCGATCTCAATATCACGGGAGCACTCCACCCCCCAGACAATAACCCCGCCTTCCGAATTGCCAAAACCGGAAATGGCCTTGGCCAGATTTTTGCGGTCATCACGATGCAGCGAAGTAAAATTTTTTCCCGAAGAAACGGCCTGTTTAAAATCCAAAAACAATTCCTCGGTCTGCGACGTCAGAATAAACTCGTCGATAGCATCTTCGCCAAAGTAAATCAGTTTTTGAAAAATATCCTCCGCACGCGACATTACGCCTCCCTGAACTAACGTTTGAATGCAACATTTTCTTTGGTTATTATTACATCGCGAACGTTAATATTATTATAACGCCGGCGTAAAGCCGACAAAATATCCGCCACCAAATATTCCGGAGCCGAAGCGCCGGCACTTATGCCCAGCGTATCATCTTCCCGAAGCTCTGCCCAGGGAAATTCAGAAACATCGTCAATCAGGAAAGCCTGCCTGGCACCGTTTTTGAGGGCGACTTCCCTCAACTGCCGGGAGTTGGAAGAATTTTTAGATCCAATGATAACCACAATCCGGCTGCGGGCAGCCACCTCCCGAACCGCAATCTGACGATTGGTGGTCGCATAACAGATGTCGTCTTTTTTCAGACCGGAAAGCAGCGGATATTTCTTATGCAGCGCAGAAACAATTTCCTGCGTTTCATCTACCGAAAGGGTTGTCTGGGTCACAAATCCCAAAGGATCGTCCGAGTTAAAAGGCAAATCGGCCGCCTCAAGGACAGACTTGATGATCCTGACTTTGGAAGTATCGGACAACTGCCCGACCGTACCAATGATTTCGGGATGTTCAGTTTTGCCGATGACGACGATATTCATATTATTCTCGGCATATTTGCGGATTTGGCGGTGAACCTTGTCCACCAACGGACAAGTGGCGTCTATCAATATGCCAAAACCCATTTCCCGAGCCCGGGACACAACCGCGGCAGCAACGCCATGCGCCGAAAAAATCAACGGGCGCGATATATCAGCCTCGTCCAATTCTCCGACAAAAACCGCGCCCTGCTCTTCCAATGTTTTAATAACATGGCGGTTGTGGACAATTTCATGACGGACATAAACCGGAGGGCCATATTTTTTTAGGGCATCTTCAACAATGGCAACCGCCCGCCTGACCCCGGCACAAAAGCCCCGGGGTTCAGCCAGGCAGACATTAAGCATTTTTCACCCGAAAACGTTCGGCCAGCTCGTCGTATGACATATGCCCGTCAAAAGCGCCGACAAGCGCATAACTGGGAGGTGTCACAAAAATATGCTGAGCAGCGTTCATAATATCATCGGCAGTTACGGCCTCAATTTCTTCCACCATTTCCTCAACCGGAATAATCCGGTCATAAATCAACTGTTGCCGAGCCAGAATTTCGGCCACGGAAGCCGAGCTTTCCATAGACATCAGAACAGCGGATTTCATCTGTACCTGTGCCCGATGAAGTTCCTGAGGCGTCACTTTTTCGGAGCAAACTTTATCAATCTCATCACAAAGAACCGGCATCAGCGTCGGCAATTCACCGGCCGTTGTTCCGGCATAAACGCCAAACAGACCGCTGCCGGTATGAGAATTGGCAAAGCTGTACACCGAATAGACCAGCCCCCGCTTATCGCGAATTTCGCGAAACAGACGGGAAGAGGTGCCGCCGCCCATAACATTAGACAACAGCATTGCGGCAAAATATTTGTTATTGTAATAAGGGTAAGATTCAAAAGCGACGGCGACATGTGCCTGTTCAATATCGCGTTTTTCGACTTTGAAGCCGCCAATATAACGCTGCGGTTCGGAAACGAAAGAGACCCGGGGCCGAAACTCGGAAAAACGGGCGGCTGCATATTGCACAAACTTTTCATGCGTGATATTGCCAACGGCGCAAACAACTATGTTTTCTGCGGCATAATTGCTCTCAAGATAGCTGTACAAATCCTCACGGGTAAAGCGGCGGATATTGGCTTCCGGCCCGAGAATATTGCTGCCCAGCCCCTGACCCGGAAATGCACATTCCTGCATATAGTCAAATACGACTTCATCGGGCGTATCTCTTCCCTGCTTGATTTCCTGAATAACAACGTCGCGTTCCTTATCCAGTTCGCTTTGCGGAAATGACGGATGCTGGAGCATATCGGCAATCACATCCAAAGCCAGTTCGGCATCGTCTTTGAGCATACGGGCATAAAAAGCCGTAAACTCGCGCGCGGTATAGGCATTAATCTGTCCGCCGGCGTTTTCGATTTGGTCAGAAATATCCTCTAAAGTGCGAGTTGCAGTCCCTTTAAAGACCATGTGTTCCACAAAATGAGAGATTCCGTTTATACTTTTTTTTTCTTGCGCAGCGCCGGTTTTAACCCAAGCGCCGACAGAAACGGTTTCAAGTTCCGGGCGATAAGAGCTGATGATGCGCAGCCCATTCGACAGTGTCGTCATTTCAGAATGCATAAAAGGTTCCTATTTGTTGTCTAATAAAATAAATGAAGCTATATTACTATTATGATAAACCACTTTATGCAGTTTATTTTAGATTGTAAACAATATTTTTAATTAAAAGGAGAGTTTTGAACATGTGTCCACAATTCGCTATTGTACTTTCTGGCTGCGGCGTTTACGACGGCTCCGAAATCCATGAGGCGGTAACCACGCTTTTGGCTTTGGACAAGGCCGGAGCAGGATATAAATGTTTTGCCCCGAATATTCCCCAGGCCAAAACAATCGACCACTTCAGCGGCCGATCCACCGCTCTTGCCGGAGATGAAGACAACCGCAACGTGTTGTCCGAATCGGCACGCATTGCCCGCGGCGACATTTGTGATTTGAGCGAATTCCGGGCTGCGGACTTTGACGGCATCATTTTTCCGGGAGGAATGGGGGCTGCGATGAATTTGTGCAACGCTGCCGAAAAGGGTCCTGCCTGCGATGTAAATGAAGAAGTACGCCGTTCAATAGAAGAAAGTTATAATCAGGGAATCGTTATCGGCGCCATGTGCATTGCCCCAACGATCATTGCCAGAGTTCTGGGCGCCAAGGGAATCACCGTTACAATCGGAAAAGACAAAGGCGTGGCAGAGGGAATCCGCAAAATGGGCGCCCGGCACGAGGACAAAGAAGCCGCAGAAGTCTGCATTGACCAAGAACACCGGATTGTAACCACGCCGTGCTATATGCTGGCCAAGTCGATTAAGGAAGTTGCCGCCGGTACCGAAAATCTGGTGCAGGCAATGATTGACCTGCTCTAGAAAGAAATGGCCTTTATGGCGCGATGCCCGGAGCAAAATGCCGCCTCCAGACTGCAAGGCCAGTTTTTCATCGTCCAATCGCCGGCCACAAACAAATTTTCAAAAGGGCTGGCTGCAGAAAGCGGACGTTTTTGATTATTGTCCTTATCCTGAGCAATAGTGGCACGAGGATAGTCAAGAACCTGCCACGCGGGCATAAAGGCGCCGCCGGTGCCGCGAATACGGCACACTTCCTTCCAAACCTCCCGTGCCAGATCTTCATGCGGCAGGCCGACATTTCCGGCATTGCTGATGGTGACACCCAAAATCCCCGGCGTTGCAAACAGCCAATGGGACAATCCGCCGCAGATGCCGAGCATGGCGTTCCCGCCGGGCAGAGCTACCTGTTGACTGGTGCGGAAAAAGACATTGACAATCCGCCGGTATGCAAAATCGGCACCGCCGAAAATCCGGCCATAATTCAGAGAATCGAGCGCGCTGATCACCGCATCTTCCGCTTCTACCACAACTTCATCACCGGCAAAACACAATTTGGAAATTTTGGCGCCCTGCGTTTCGACTCCCAGCAGTTTCCGCCCGCAGTACAGTTCTCCGCCGGCTGCGGCAAGCGGCGCGACCAGGCAACGGCTTAAATTGTGCCGCGAATAACAAAGTTTTAGCTGCGGCGGACAAAAAGGAAACAATTTTCTGCCCAAAAGGGCCAAAGCACCGGCAGGGACATCGGCAGCGGCAGTATTGAACACCGACATCAGCAAATGAGGCAGGCGGC
>UQFU01000015.1 GCA_900540425.1 uncultured Alphaproteobacteria bacterium | reverse complement strand
CGCTGCTGCTGAACAGTTTGCGCTTTTTATATCTCATCCGCAGAGATGTAACTGAAGGCATCCGCTGAACGTTCGTCGCCGTCAAGCATCGGGATAATGCGGCTGCGGCGGATTTCTTCTCCCAAGTTATAGCGCCTTTATCCATGCACTGCTTACGTAACGAGACGAACGCCAATTCGTCCGGACTATCTCTAGCCCTTTGGATAACTGCTCATGCAGTTATATTTTTTTGTATATAGAATATACATTACTTCAATATACAGAAGTATGATATTGTGTCAAGTTATTTTATATTATTTGACATGAATAAAAGAGAAGCACAAATAATTAGTGATGATATTGTTACAGCGTTAAAGAATGAGCGCCTGCGTCAAAACATCAGTTGTTATAGACTGGCAAAGGATTTAGGATTAAGCCAGAGTACTCTTTCGTATATAGAAAAATTAAAACAAAAGCCCAGTTTATATAATGTTATCATGATTGCTCAGTATCTGAAGGCTGATTTGCCTGAGATTATAAAAAAGTACTATAATTAAATCAAATCCGTTCATTATGGAATTATGTAAAATTGTCAAGGTAATTTATATTAAATTTATGAATAAAAGAGAAGCTGAAATCATCAATGACGCTGTTGTGGAAGAACTTAAAAAGCTCCGCAATAAGCATAAAATTTCTCAATATAAAATTGCCAAAGATACAGGTTTGAGCAAAAGTACAATTTCGCGTATAGAAAGTTTTCAACAAAAACCTACTTTAATGGTTCTTTATATTATTGCAGATTATCTTCAAGAAGATTTGGGCAAAATATTGTCTTATATCTATTCTGCTTATAAAAATAAATGATGCTCCTTTAATCTAAACCAAAATAATAAAGAGAAAATTCGCAGATCCCTTGACAATTGCTCCGCAATCGAGGGATGACCTGCATGGCAGGAGCGAATATCCCGCTACTTTGGGTTTGGGTGCCATGAATCCGCGATGCTTATAATGTGCACTATCTCTGCTTACCAATAATAATTGCTCTTTGGGTGTGGCAGCGGTCAAACCAATAACTGTCACCCCTTGGCTGCTGCCGCAGCTATCAAGGGGTCTACGAGTTTTTCTTGTTTCCCTTTGTCATTCCGGGTTTGACCCGGAATCCAGGATGTGGCGCGAAGGGGGCAACCAGCGTAAGCTGGTTGGGGGATTGCGCCTCAGCCGAACCGAAGGTTTGCGAAGCTAATCGGCTGACAAGCGGAGCTTGACTTCTGAACTTGCCTAATCCCAGCCGGCGTAAGCCGGTGGTACTTTAGGTTTATCCAAAAGGCTGATTCATTAACCTGGATACCACGGTCAAGCCGTGGTATGACAGTATAGGGAACTTGGCATGACAGAACATTGGGGTGTTTGTAGGGACGAAAAAAAGGTTAATTTGTGGATTCCTTGACGTTTTTTCGCTAGAAAAAACGAGGAATGACGGTTGTTGGGGACGATTGCTTTGCAATCGAGGGATGACCTGCACGGCAGGTGCGCGGCGCAGGCACGGCCTGAGCGAATAGTTCGCTACTGAAAGGACTGGGACTTGGATCCGCGTTGCTTATAATGTGCACTATTTCTGCTTACCAATAATGATTACCGTAGCCTTATTCGCCGACATCTGTCCATACACAGAGGTCGGCATATAGTTTATTTGTTATGCCACGACTGATTGTATTGAGGGGTTCTTACACCCTAAACGCGCAATTCGCGCACTCAAGTCCAAATTATCGGGTTAAACCGCAAATGTAAAGGGATTTTTTCTTTGGCATAAGTTGAAAAAATCTGTTCTCTCCGGTTATATCTATTATATGATGACCGGGAATAAAGCATGTAAAGGAGTTGGAATGCATAAATTGGCAATAGCTGCGGATCACGGCGGTTTTGAACTGAAAAAACAGCTTATTGAGTATTATCGTGAGAAAGGTACGGAGCTGTTTGATTTGGGGACGTATTCTTCTGATTCTTGCGATTATCCCGATGCGGCGCAGAAGATGTGTGATGTTTTGCGGACCGGGGAGGCAGAAGCCGGAATTTTGATTTGCGGAACGGGAATCGGCATATCCATTGCGGCTAACCGTTGTCCTCATATCCGGGCAGCTCTGCTTTATACTGATGAGGTTGCCCGTTTGGCACGGGAGCATAACAATGCCAATGTGGCGGTTTTGGGCGGACGGACAATGACTTTTCAGGAAGCGGCGCGACGGTTGGATATTTTTCTGGCAACCGGTTTTGAGGGCGGAAGGCATCAGCGCCGGATTGATAAAATTGAAACCGTAAAATAAGAAACGGGAGGTAACTTATGGAATTTACAAAAAATTTGGAGGCGGAAGACAAGGCGGTTTTTGAGGCGATTGCTTTGGAAAAAAGCCGCCAGCAGAATCAGGTCGAGCTGATTGCTTCGGAAAATATTGTGTCTCCGGCGGTGTTGGAAGCGCAAGGGTCGATTATGACCAATAAATATGCGGAAGGTTATCCGCATCGACGCTATTATGGCGGCTGCGAGTTTGTCGATATGGTGGAAGATTTGGCGATTGAGCGTGCCAAAAAGCTGTTTAATGCGGCATTTGCCAACGTGCAGCCGCACTCCGGTTCGCAGGCCAATACCGCGGTTTATGTGGCTTTGTTGCAGCCCAATGACTTGATTATGGGAATGTCTCTTGATGCTGGCGGGCATTTGACGCATGGCTCCAGGGTTTCGATTTCGGGAAAGTGGCTGAAATCAATTCAATACGGCGTTGTCAAAGAAACGGGGCTGATTGATTATGAGCAGGCCGAACGCTTGGCGCTCGAGAATAAGCCGAAACTGATTATTGCCGGCGGTTCGGCTTATCCGCGGCAGGTGGATTTTGCACGTTTTCGGGAGATTGCCGATAAGGTTGGCGCTTATCTGATGGTTGACATGGCTCATTTTGCCGGTTTGGTTGCCGGCGGGCAGCATCCGAATCCCCTGACGTGGGCGGACGTGGTAACGACGACGACCCACAAAACGCTGCGCGGCCCTCGCGGCGGCATGATTTTGACGAATAATGCCGAGATTGCCAAGAAAATTGATTCCGCTATCTTTCCGGGAACGCAGGGTGGTCCGCTGATGCATGTGATTGCGGCAAAAGCGGTATGTTTTGGCGAAGATCTGACCCCGCAGTTTAAGGAATATGCGGCGCAGGTTATCAAGAATGCCAAAGTTATGGGCGAAACGCTGAAAAAACGCGGGTTGGATCTTGTTTCCGGCGGGACGGACACGCATTTGCTGCTGGTTGATCTGCGTCCCAAAGGGTTGACCGGAGACGTGGTGGACAAGGCTTTGGGGGAAGCAAATATTACCTGTAATAAAAACGCCATTCCGTTTGATTCGATGCCGCCGAAGATTACTTCCGGCATCCGGGTCGGAACGCCGGCGGGAACAACCCGCGGGTTTAAGGAGGCGGAGTTTGAGCAGATTGCCAACTGGATTTGCGATATTATTGACGCTTTGCAGCAGGGAGATGCGCAAAAGGCGATTGCCGATACCAAAGAGAAAGTGATTGCTTTGTGCCAACGCTTTCCGATTTATTTCTAAAATGAGCAAGAGGCCTCGTTTGAGGCCTCTTTTTTAATGCTTGGGAAGCTGTTGTGTGGAAGCGTACTGCGTTGGAACAATGCATTCCAAGTCGCTGTTCAATATTCCCCAGCCGTTGACTGCCTGTACCCAAAAGCCGTTGTTTTGCGGAATGACTTCTTTATACGGGCCGCTGAGCATGTCGTTTTCGGGATTGTAGATATACTCTCCCAAAGCGCTGTGCAGAACGGCGTAGCTTTGAGCCACGCTGTAACCGGTGAAGTTCATATCATTAATCCGTTGTCCGCGGGTGTTGAAAATATGAAACTCGCCATTTGTCAAACGTGCAACGATTATGTTAACTTCGACATAAATTTCGGCGTATTCCGGTTCGGTCAACAATTCGTTGTTTTGTGCCAAGGCATAGCGGATTGTTTTGCCGGTTTTAACGGTGGCAACGGAGTATTCCGTATTCGGCAGCCTTTTGCTTTCAACAACTTCTACGGTATGGGTGCAAAATTTCGCTACAAAAACAATACCCAATACCAAGATGATAATAATTGCTTTTTTCATGATAAAAAAATTTTAAAATTAATATATATTTCCGATTAATATTTTAGCATATTTCAGATGGCCAGGCAAGGGAATTTTGGACGAAAGCGGTACGGAAGAAAGTGGAAAAGCATGAAAAGGGGATGAAATTTTTGTAATAAGGCGTATAATGTCTGAAAAAGAAAAGGAGATAAAATGGAAAAAAAAGAAAAGGAGATAAAATGGAAAAAATAAGTTCCCGCAAGCTGGCGGAAATTGTGGAATCTGTTTCGTTGCCCGAAGAAACGGAAATCAGCGGCGTTTCGACCAACAGCCGGGAGATTAATCCGGGAGATGCCTTTCTGGCGTTGAAGGGTGAGAAGTTTGACGGGCATGATTTTGCTTTTGATGCCTATCAGAATGGTGCTGCGTTGCTGATTGTGAGCCGCAAAATTGAAAATGTTCCGGAAGACCGGCAGGTGCTGGTTGCGGATACGGGGCGGGCTTACGGGCTGTTGGGGCGGCATAATCGCCGGCAGTTTAAGGGGCAGGTGATTGCTCTGACCGGGAGTGCCGGCAAGACCACCACCAAAGAGGAGCTTAAGTTTGTGTTATCGCAGTTTGGGCGGGTTTATGCAACTTTTGGGAATTATAACAATTATTCCGGAGTGCCGCGGACATTGCTCGATCTGGATATGAACGCAGATTTTGCGGTTATTGAAATGGGTATGAGCGCCAAAGGCGAAATTGCCGATTTGGTCAGTTATACGGAACCGGATATGGCGATTGTGACCAATGTTTATCCGATGCATATTGAATTTTTTCCTGATTTTGAGGCGATTGCCGAGGCCAAGGCCGAAATATTCCGGGGGTTGAAAAAAGGCGGTACGGCCGTTATCAATGCCGATGCCAATTTTGCGGATTTGCTGGAACGGCGAGCGAAAGAAAACGGTGCGAAAGTAATTAAGTTCGGCAAAGGTTATGCGGCGCAATTTGATTTTGAGACGGCACAGCCCGGCGAGCATTATCAATATAACGCCTGGTGCGTTTTGACGGTAGTGGAAGCGTTGGGACTTGATGTTAAAAGGGCTGAGGCGGTTATTCCGCAGTTTGGGGCTCTGCCGGGGCGGGGCAAACAATGGCGGCTGCGCGAAGCTTTTGGGGAATATACTTTGATTGATGACAGTTATTCAGGACAGCCGGAAGCCATGAAAATTGCAATCCAAACCCTGAGCCGGACGGAGCAGCCCGGAAGAAAAATTGCCGTTTTGGGAAAAATGGCCGAACTCGGCGATACTTCCAAGGCGCGCCATATTGAAATCGGGCAGGTTTTGGCCGCTTCCGGCATTGATGTGGTTGTCGGCGTTTGTCCGGAGATGAAAGACGCTTTGGCGCAGCTTTCTCCCGATACGGAGCGGCATTATTTTGAAAATAAAGACGGTTTAGATGATTTTCTGAGAAATAAACTGTTGCAAAATAATGATATTGTCCTTATAAAAGGAGCCAGGTATTCTTCAAAATTATATCAGGTGGCCGAATCTTTAATTAACAGCGGAGCAGAAAAACAATGAAATGTCCTTTTTGCGGTTGCGATGATACGCAGGTCAAAGATTCACGAAATGCCGACGACAATACGGCAATCCGGCGCCGTCGGGAATGTCCGGAATGCGGTTCGCGTTTTACGACTTATGAACGGGTGCAGCTGCGCGATCTGATTGTGATTAAGAAAAACGGCGAAAAAACCATGTTCGACCGGGACAAACTGGCGAAGTCTATTCAGATTGCAGTACGGAAACGGCCGGTTAATCCCGAGCGGGTGGAGAAGGTGGTGAACTCAATCCAGCGCCGTTTGGAAAGTTCGGGAGAAGCCGAAATCCAGTCGCGGGTGATTGGCGAATATGTAATGGAAGCCCTGTCCAAGCTCGATCATATCGCCTATATCCGTTTTGCTTCGGTATATAAGGATTTTCGCGAGGTAAAGGATTTTGAGAATTTTGTAGAAACGATTGATAAGCTGGCGCGTCCCAATATTAGTGAAGACGCCGAAGAATAAGGTTGGTGAAAAAGAAATGGAAAAGTTTGTTTCAAAAAAAATTAAGATGAAGACGGCGGCCCGTTTGGCAGCGGTTCAGGCTTGTTATATGATTGAATACGGTCAGCTGCCGGTTGACGAGGTTATCCGCGATTTTACGACCGGGCAGGTCGGGCGTTATGTCATCAAAGAGGATATTAACGCTTCGGAGGAACTGGAAGAAGTTTCGGAAATGGACAGCGATTATTTTACCCGGATTGTCCGCAGCGTTCAGGCTAATAAAGAAGAGCTTGAGAAATCGCTTTCTTTGTTTTTGAAGGAAGGGTGGTCTTTTGAGCGGATGGACGGAACGTTACGCGCTTTGTTTCTCTGCGCAATTTATGAATTAATCAATACCTTAGATGTTGACGCTAAAGTGATTATTCAAGAATATGTTGATTTGGCCTATGCCTTTTTCAGCAAGGGCGAACCCAAAATGGTGAATGCGGTGTTGGATCAGGTGGCTAAATCCCGTTAAAAGCTCGTCTAGCGGGCAACTCATACAGATTTTGCGAGTTGGCTGTTCCTGTCACGTATTTCTTTATACGCTTAGTTGCCGCCACTCTTAAATCTTATTATTTGCCTCACTATCCGAACTTTTAATAAAAAATGCGCTCTGTGGTTGTCTAATATTGTTGGTAAAGTTAAGAAGGTATGGCAAAGTTAAAAATATATGAATATCCACATCCGATATTGAAAAAAAAGGCGGTTCAACTGGAGAAAGAGGAATTTAACGCCGAGTTGAAACAGCTTTTGGAGGATATGTTGGAAACAATGTATGCCGAAGCCGGAGTGGGGTTGGCGGCTCCGCAGGTCGGAATTTCCAAGCGCGTGGTGGTGATTGACGTTGAGCAGGACGAAGAAGGCGGCAAGCCCGGCAATCCGCTTTATTTTGTGAATCCGGAAATTATTTGGCGTTCGGAAGAAAAAGTATGCGGCCCGGAGGGGTGTCTTTCCGTTCCGGATCAACGTGCGGAAGTTGAGCGTTTTGCGGCTGTGAAAGTGCGTTATTTTACGCCCGAAGGCGAGGAAAAAGAATTGGAGGCCGAAGGCTTTTTGGCGGTTGCCGTTCAACATGAACTGGATCACTTGGACGGTATTTTGTATATTGACCGGATTAGCCGTCTAAAGAGACAGATGTTGGTCAAGAAACTCCAAAAAGCTCGTGAAAAGCTCGTATGATGGTTGTCTAAAGCAGTTTTTGCGGGTCTCGAAAAACTCATGTATTTCTATATACGCTCAAGCTTTTCTTGCCCTAAAAATTACTCTGCTAATCTTGCTATCCGAACTTTTCGGGTTTCTTAAAAGGTTGTGTTTTGTTTATGTTTTGCTTTAATTTTATTTTGTAGTACGGTGATAAATATGAAAATTGTTTTTATGGGAACGCCGGATTTTTCAGTTCCGGTTTTGAGGGCTCTGGTTAAAGAGCATGATGTTGTTTGTGTTTATACGCAGCCGGCTAAAGAGTCTGGGCGAGGACAAAAAACCGTAAAAACACCAATTAATTTGGCTGCTGATGAATTAAAAATTGAAGTTCGCACGCCTAATTCGTTGAAAAAAATAGAAGAACAAGATAAATTTAGAGCCTTGGGCGCCGATTTGGCCGTTGTGGCGGCTTATGGATTGATTTTGCCGAAGCCGATACTGGAAGCATTTCCCAAAGGGTGTCTTAATGTTCATGCTTCGCTTCTGCCGCGTTGGCGCGGTGCCGCTCCGATACAGCGGGCGATTGAGGCCGGGGATGACAAAAGCGGCGTAACGATTATGCAAATGGCCGAAGGGTTGGATACCGGCGATATGCTGTTGAAAGGCGTAGTGAAGATTTCTCCGGAAACGACCGGCGGCGAACTGCACGATGCTTTGTCGGATTTAGGGGCGGCGTTGATTATTGAGGCGTTGCGAAACCTGAATAATCTGAAACCGGAGGCTCAAGATGATGTCAAGAGCTGTTATGCGGCTAAGATTGACAAGGCAGAGGCTAAGCTTGATTTTAATTTGGCTGCGGAAGTTTTGGAGCGAAAAATCCGGGCATTTAATCCGTATCCGGCAACTTATTTTGTTTATAAGGGCGAACGTTTTAAGGTTCTGAAAGCCGAGGCGTTAGATGGAAATTCCGGCCGGGTGCCGGGATGTCTGATTCCCAACGACACTGGTTTGCTGATTGAGTGCAATCCGGGAATGCTGCTGGTAACGGAAATTCAGCGACAGGGCAAAAAGGCCATGCCTACGGAAGAATTGCTGCGGGGCTTTTCTTTTGACGAAGAAGTTGTTTTAGAGTAGCCTTTGGTTTTTTAGGCGGGTTCGTTAAAAAGTTCCGTAATCGGAACTTCCAAAGTATCTGCAATGGCGTATATTTCACGGTAAAGTAAAAAGGATAAGCGCCGACAGAAAATTGTTTATGCGAGTAAATGCGGAGCCAGGCAAGGCTGTCCAACAGGCAGCGGCTGAGGTTAGGAAAAAAAACAAGATGACGTCTCTTTTGCCCCTGAGGGTTGATGAAAGTTTGGAATCTGAAGATAATTTCTTTGATGAGGCGCAAAAAAGTTATGAATATTTGGAACGGTTGAAAAAAGAGGTTATGGGGCAGTAATGTTCCGTAACCGGTATTGTTGGTTGAAGGGAATTTGCTGTTTTTTTGCGTAGAGTTGTGAGAAAATAGCGTTCAATGCGCTATGTTTTTCTTGTCCTGTGGGAAAGGCGCGTGATGCAGAGCCCCGAAAACGGGGCGGTTTTCTGGAATATATACAGGCGCTTTATAAATTTTCGTTGAGGAATTTTTCCGCTTCCAATGCGGCAATACAGCCGGAGCCGGCAGCAATGACCGCTTGTCTGAACTGCGGGTCTTTGACGTCGCCGGCCGCAAAAACGCCTTCAATATTGGTTTTGCTGCTGCCCGGCAAAGTGACAATGTAACCGTTGTTGTCAAGCTGTAAGTATTTTTTGAATAACTCGGTATTGGGGTGGTGTCCGACGGCGATGAACAATCCATCAACGGCGAGTTCAAAAGTGCTGTCGTTTTTGACGTTTTTCAGGCGCAGGCCGGTAACGGATTTGGGATTTTCCGTTCCTAAAATTTCTTCAATAACCGTATCCCATTCAATGTTGATTTTGGGGTTTTCTAAGATGCGTTTCTGCATGGTCTGATCGGCGCGCAGGCTGTTACGGCGGTGGATAAGGGTGACGGATTTGGCAAAATTGCTCAAATATAACGCTTCTTCGGCAGCGGTGTTGCCTCCGCCGACGACCGCGACATTGCGGTTGCGATAAAAGAAGCCGTCACAGGTGGCGCAACCGGAGACTCCGTAGCCGCGGAATTTTTCTTCGCTTTCCAGCCCCAGCCATTTGGCGCTGGCACCGGTGGCGATAATCAGGGTTTCGCCGGTATAGACATGGTAGTTTTCAGAATTGCAGACAAAGGGACGGCTGCTGAAATCAACTTCGATAATGTTATCGTCAATGATTGTAACCCCAACGTTTTCTGCCTGGCTGCGCATCCGCTGCATCAGGTCTGTGCCGTGTATGGGTTCGGGAAAACCGGGAAAATTCTCCACTTCGGTGGTAATGGTCAGCTGCCCTCCGGGCTGAAGGCCGGAAACCAAAATCGGTTTCAGCCCGGCACGCGCGGCATAAATCCCGGCGGTGTAACCGGCAGGCCCTGAACCGATAATTAAAATTTTGCTTCTGTATTCTGCCATAATGATCCCCTTTTTTGAATTTTCTGCTTATAAGATAGCGTTTGGAAAAAAGTTTTGCAACTGATTATTTGGGTTTCAGAAGCGGCAGTCGAAAACGCTTTCGGCTGTGACCAGGGTTGTGAAGCATTCGCCGTCGTCGCAGTCGAATTCGGGGAAGGCGGAATTGTCGCGGTTGTCAAAATTGATGCATTGGCATTCGCAATCGGAACATATCAGGCGGAAGGCGATTTCGTCCGGAGGACGGGCATCGTCTTCTTCGCTGTCTTCATCGCCGTCAAGCCGGTTTTCGTTATCTGACGTTTCTTTGCTGCCGGCCGTTTCTCCGGTGCCGCAGCCGCAATCGTTGTCAGGACAGTCGAAATCCTGACTGCAGTTGTTCGGAAAAGTGCAGCCGCAGTTGTCATCTTCGCGGCAGTCGCATTTGTTGGCGTAGTCCAGAACGCATTGGTTTTTGTTGTCCGACATTTTTTCTTCCTCTAAAACAATTAAAGCCGCATGAATTTGCGGCTTTAATATATGTCGGATTTTCAGATTTCCAATGCGCTTAAATGTATTTGATATCCAAAATTTCAAAAGATTTTTTGCCGCCCGGAGCCGTGTATTCGGCGATGTCGCCGATTTCTTTGCCGATCAGGGCTTTGGCCAGCGGAGAAGACAGGGATATTTTGTTCTTTTCGATATCTGCCTCATAGTCGCCGACAATTTGGTATTGTTTTTCTTCATCGGTATCTTCGTCAACCACCTGAACGGTGGCGCCGAAACGGATAACGTCAGCTTTGGTGTTGGCGACGTCAATAACCTGGGCACGGCTTAATACGGCTTCCAAATCCTGGATGCGCCCCTCGATAAAGCTTTGTTTTTCCTTAGCCGCAGAATATTCGGCGTTTTCCGAAAGGTCGCCGTGGGAGCGGGCCTCGGCAATAGCGGCAATAATGTTGGGTCTGTCTACCCCTTTTAAGTGTTTTAGTTCTTCTTCCAAAGCTAAAAAGCCGACTTTTGTTAAAGGAAACTTATCCATTTTATCACCTACTTAAAAATGCAAAAATTAACTGCGAGAGATAGGAACCTCTCACAGCTTGTAAAGATACATGATCTGTTAAAACATATAACACGGTTTTGCGCCGATTTCAAGCTTTTTATTTTTTCTGTTCAAAAGCCTTAAAAAAAATGTACAAACAACGTTTTTGTGTTAAATGTTTAAAGGTAAAATTTTTTAACGGAGATCGGACTATGAAAAAAATTTATTTATCATCGTTGCTGGCGGCCGGCGTTTTGGCCTTTGCTTCCAATGCCGGTGCGATTGACAGTACCGGCTGCGGTCTGGGATCAATGGCCTGGCGCGGCCAAAGCGGCATCGGGCCGCAGGTTTTGGCCGCTACGACCAATGGGTCTTTCGGAACGCAGACTTTCGGCATTACTTTCGGAACATCGGGCTGTGATCCGAACGGGCGCGTTACCGGCGGAACCGGCAGAATGATGCTGGCGTTTTTGGAAAACAATATGGAACAGTATGCGCTTGACGCTGCGGCCGGACATGGCGAAACCATTACGACAATGGCCGGGATTTTGAATATGGACAGCGAGAAACTCGGTGAGATGTCCAAGCAGAATTTTGCGGTTTTGTTTCCGAACGAAAATGTTGATGCGGTTGAACTGACCCTCAACGTTTTGGAAATGGCCAAAAAGGCTTAAGCGGCCAGCTGTTTTTGCAGAGTGGTTTTTGGGACAGCCGAGCTGTGTTTGAAAACCACTCCTTTTTTTTGTATGAATTTCATGAAGTTTGTTCTTTTTGCCTTAAGTTTGTTGTTGTGGCCGGCAGCTGTGTCGGCGGAAGCCCGGGTTCCGGTTGATGCGGGCTGGCTGGCTCTCGGTCATTATCGTCCATCACGCTGGGGCGATACTTATGTCAGTACGATTGATTCAGAAAACTTTTTCTTGAGCAAGCAAGGTAAAACTTCTCCGGAGGCGGAGCTCTTGACAACCATTGAACTATTTTCCAATTCCGGAAATGAGGAGCAAAAATGCCTGCTTCCGGCGCGCTATAAATATCTGAAAAAACGCGGCTTCAAACTTGCTGAATTTCCCAAATGTGAGGAACTTGAAAAGTTTTATGATGATTTGCAGCCTTCGGGCGTGACGCTGTTGTTTACCGATGCTTATATGAATAATCCGTCTTCGCTGTTTGGTCATACGCTGATGCGGATTGACACCGGGCGCAAGGGAACGCAGCTGCTGGCGCATGGGGTTAATTACGGTGCTTTTACCGCCGGCAGCGAAAACAGCGTGCTGTTTGCGGTATGGGGGTTGACCGGCGGGTATTTCGGCGGGTTTACGGTCAAGCCTTATTATGACATCATTAATACGTACAATAACATTGAAAACCGGGATATTTGGGAGTTTAATCTAAATCTGACGCCCGAAGAACTGGATTTTTTTGTGGTGCATTTATGGGAAATTGGGCATACTCAGACCCGATATTATTTCTTTACGCAAAATTGCTCTTATATGCTGATGGAAACTTTAGACGCCGTTCGCCCGGAATTGAGACTGGCTGACGATTTTCCGGCTCAGAGCATTCCTCTGGACACAATCAAGGCGGTTTATTCCCGGCCGGGACTGGTGAAAAGCGTTAATTACCGTCCGTCGCGCCAAGCCAAAATCCGCCATCGTTACCGGCAGATGTCGGCTGCGGAGGAAGAAGCTTATTTTAAGGCGATAGCGGAACAGGATTTCAGTTTGGATAATTTGGACGGGAACGCAAAAGCCGACGTGTCGGAAACGGCCTATCAGTATGTGCAGTATCAATATGTGGCCAAGGAACTGGAACTTTCCGATTATCGGAAACGCAGCTTTAAAATTTTGACGGCGCGCAACCGTTTGTCGGACAAAGGCAAAATGAGCGAGCTTGCCGAGGGGCATTCTCCGCTATTGACGCATGAGGCAATGCGGGCAACAGCCGGTTGGGGTGTGCGCAACGGAGAGGCCTTTCAGGAAGTAAGCTATCGTCCGGCTTATCATTCTTTGAGCGATGACAATTACGGTTTTTTACGCGGGGCGGAGATTAATTTTTTGAATGCGGTTCTGCGGCATTATGACAATTCTCACAAAACGGTGTTGCAAGAGTTTGATTTGGTGGGGATTAAGTCAATCTCGCCGATGGACAAGATGTTTCAGCCGATTTCTTATGCGATTGACGCCAAGGTGGAACGTTTAATGAATCCTCATACCGAAAATGAAGGCTATGCGTTTACTCTGAAAGCCGGCGGCGGTGCCAGTTATGCGTTGAGCGATGCGGTTTGGGTTTACGGAATGTTCAACAATTATGCGGCATATGGCGGATTTTTGCCGCAAAACCAGTATTTGGGGATAGGGGCGGCAGCCGGGATATTTGCAGATTTCGGCCGCTGGCGGTTGTTGGCAGAGGCTGAAAAAGTGTGGGCAACGGATAAAATCGGTTCGGCGGTGAAATACAAGGTCGAAGCGGCTCTGACTTTGACTAGAAACACGGCGCTGGCAGCGGAATATTCGTATCGGCAGAATTACGGGCGCGATATTGACGAGGCTGTTTTCAGCGGCCGACTGTATTTTTAGAAAAACGTCCGAAGCGCCGATTAATCCTTGCAATTTTGGCAGGATGTTGTATGCTTGGGGCAATGATAACTTTGTTTTGCGGAGATGAAAATGTTAAGAGAAGATTTGCAAAAGGCCTTAAAAGAATCGATGATTAATAAAGATACGACTACGGTGTCGGCGGTACGGCTGATTATTGCCGGTTTGAAGGAAAAGGACGTTGACGCCCGCGGCAAAGGTCAGAAAGAGGCAACGGACGCCGAGCTTTTGGCAATGATGCAGAATATGATTAAGCAACGCAAAGATTCGATTAAAATGTATGTGGAAGGACATCGGCAGGATCTGGCTGACAAAGAGCAGAGCGAGATTGCGGTGATTGAGCGTTTTCTGCCCAAGCAGATGAGCGCATCGGAGGCAGAAGCGGCAATCAAGGCGGCGATTGCTTCGACCGGTGCTGTTTCAATGAAAGATATGGGCAAGGTGATGTCGGTTCTGCGCGAGCAATATGCCGGGCAAATGGATTTCGGCGCCGCTTCGGGGACGATTAAATCGCTGTTGTCCGGTAAGTAAATTGGGGTATTTTTCCGCCTCCGGAGACAGCGGGGGCGGATTTTTTTATTGATTGACCGATGGCTGATTTGCAAAAATTTATAGACGAGCTGCGTGCAAAGGTTTCAATTGCCGATGTCGTAGGAGAAAAGGTCAAGCTGGTGCGCAAAGGGCGCGAATATACCGGCTTGTGCCCTTTTCACAACGAAAAGACGCCGTCTTTTACGGTTAACGAGGCCAAAGGGTTTTATCATTGTTTCGGCTGTGGTGCGCATGGCGACATTTTGAAGTTTGAGATGGAAGCCAATAATCTGCCGTTTATGGAGGCTCTTGAAAAACTGGCGCACAAGGCCGGTTTGGAAGTGCCGCGGATTTCGCACGAAAACAAGGCTGAGGTTGAAAAGCGCAAGTCCCTGTATGAGATTATGGAGCTGGCGGTTAAGTTTTTTGAGCGCAATCTGCGTTTGCCGGAGGGGCAGCAGGCTTTGGATTACTTGCGCAACCGCCGCGGATTTTCGGAAGAAACGATTGCCAAGTTTCGTATGGGATATGCCCCGGCCAATAACGGTTTGCGCGCCTGGCTGGCATCTAAAAATGTCAGTGAGCAGGATATGGGCGATTTGGGGCTGGTTTCCCTGGCCGAACATAATACCAGCAAGCGGACGTTTGATTTTTTTCGCGACCGGGTGATGATTCCGATTTTTGACAAGGCCGGTCGGCCGATTGCCTTTGGCGGGCGGGTGATGGGCGATGCCCAGCCGAAGTATTTGAATTCTCCGGAAACGCCGATTTTTCAGAAACGCCGTATCCTTTATAATATGAATTATGCCCGCGACAAGGCTTTTGAAGCTAAGAATTTGTTGATTTGCGAGGGATATATGGACGTGATTGCCCTTGATGCCTACGGAATCGGCTATGCGGTGGCGCCTCTCGGAACGGCTTTGACCGAAGATCAGATTCAGGAAACCTGGCGGGTTTGTTCAGAACCGGTATGTTGTTTTGACGGTGACGGAGCCGGGGTACGGGCGGCAATGCGTTCGGTAGACAGGGTGCTGCCGATTTTGAAGCCGGGGTATTCTTTGCGCTTTTTGTTCCTGCCCGACAAGCAGGATCCCGATGAGTTTCTGAAAGCCAAAGGGCAGGGGGAGTTTTTGAAGCTATTGGACGGCGAAACCAAGCCGTTGAAGGATATTTTGTGGCGCAAATATACCGAAAATCAAGTCTTTAATACGCCGGAGAAAAAGGCGCTGCTCGAAAAAACCATGAAAGAAGAAGCGGCGAAGATTGCTGATGAAACAGTTCGCGGCTATTATATGCAGGACTTGCAAAGCCGCCTGTATTATGAAATCGGGCGCGGCGCCAAGAGTGCCTATCGGCCGGAGTTTCAGCCATGGCGGGAGCGAAACGGAAGTTCTTACCTGGGACGCCGGGCACAGGGGTTGAATGCGACGGTTGTCCATTCGCAGAAGGTTTTGGATGAGGCGGTTGTGAAGTTTGTGATTGCGGCAATGATTTATTGTCCGCCGCTGATTGCCGAATATGAAGAGAAACTGTCGGGGTTTGAGATTAAAAATCCGGGGCTGCGCAAGTTGTTTGACACGCTGGTGGAAGTTTCTTCCGAGTTGGAGGAGGCTGATTTTTCTTCTTTGTGCGAGGCAATGAAGCAGCGCGGTTTGTTGGAACAGGTCAATACGCTGTGGGAAGTGCAGATGCTGAAAACCCAAAAAGCCGACGAGCTCAAGCTTCGTGACGAAATCAACACCAAAATCGTTGAAGTCCAGTTGCAGCAGCTTGAGGCCGAGATTAAAGAATGTTTGCGGCAGATTGAGACGGCGGAGGTTTTTCCCGATGAGGTCTACAAGCGTTATGAAAGCCTGAAAAAGGAAAAAGAGCAGCTTCTTAACGCAGAGGAAGCGATTTGATGCCGGAGGCATTTGAAACCGGACCGAAATTAGAAAAAAAGTATGAGAAATGTGTACAAAGACTTGACAAACGGGTGAATAAAAATTAAAAGTCATCAAGCTAGCAAAAGAATCGATTTTTTTTAAGGAAGTTTTATGTCAGACATTGAAAATCAGGACCTGTATGATGGAACAGGTAGTGACACCCCGCTGATTGACTCCTTGGGCAGTGCCGTTAAAAGACTTATTGATAAAGGCAAAATCCGCGGTTATATTACGGTTGAAGAACTCAACAAGGCTTTGCCTCCCGAACGCGAATCTTCTGAAAATATTGAGGACATTATGTCCGGCATTTCCGACATGGGCATCAGCATTATTGCCGAATCGGAGGTTGACTCTTTTGAGCCCGATGTGGTTGAAGAGGAAGAAGAGTTTGACGAGAGCGGCAATTTTGACGAGAAAGAGCTGGGGCGCAATGATGACCCGGTGCGGATGTATCTTAAGGAAATGGGGTCTGTCGAGCTGTTGTCCCGCGACGGCGAAATTGCCATTGCCAAGCGTATTGAGGCCGGCAAAACGGTTATGATTGACGGTTTGTGCGAGAGCCCGATGACGATTAAGGCGATTGCCGGCTGGCGCGACGAGCTTTTGGCCGGTACTATGCAGTTGCGTGATATTATTGATCTGGAAATGATGTATGGCGATGATGCCGAGGCTATCGCTTTTGAAGATGACGAAGATACCGTTGACGATCTGGAGAAAGTTGCCGAAGAGCTGGCAACCAAGGACAATCTGGACGACATTGACGATGATTTGGAAGACGATATTGAACTTGACAGCGCGGTTGACGAAGCCGACGATGAAGATGACGACGAAGCCGACGATTTGGCGGCTGACGAGGATCATGCTTCGGCGGCCGATGATGAAGATGATATTGATGGTACGGCCGGCAGGGCTTCTGCTTCGGTTTCTTCAATGGAAGAGGCTTTGCGCGAACCTGTTTTGGAGATTTTGACCAAGATTTCCGGTTACTATGACGATTTGAAAAAAATTCAAAAGCAGCGGGTTGAGGCTATTTTGGCCGGAAAGTGCATTACCAGCGCCGTTGAGAAGAAATATCTGCAGGTCAAGCGCGAATTGGTCGAGTTGATGAGTTCTATTCATCTGAACGCTTCCCGCATTGAGCAGCTGGTTGAGCAGCTGAACGGCCTGAACAAGCGTTTGATGGGGTTGGAAGGCAAGCTGCTGCGCTATGCTTTGTCCTGCAAAATCAAGCGCGAGGATTTTCTGTCGGTTTATCAGAAATCGGAGCTTGATCCGAAGTGGATTGAAAACATTGCCAAGAAAACCGACAAGCATTGGAAAAATTTTGTAGAGAAATACGGCACGGAGATTGCCGAACTGCGGGAATCTGTTGCCCAGATGGCGCAGGAATGCGGTTTGCCGATTACTGAATACCGCCGCATGGTCGATACGATTAAAAAAGGTGAGCGCGAAGCCGAACGCGCCAAGAAAGAAATGATTGAGGCCAATTTGCGTTTGGTTATTTCAATTGCAAAAAAATATACCAACCGCGGTTTGCAGTTTTTGGATTTGATCCAGGAAGGAAACATCGGGCTGATGAAGGCGGTTGACAAGTTTGAATATCGCCGCGGCTATAAGTTTTCGACTTATGCTACCTGGTGGATTCGTCAGGCGATTACCCGTTCGATTGCCGATCAGGCGCGGACTATCCGTATTCCGGTTCATATGATTGAAACGATTAACAAGCTGACCCGCACTTCCCGTCAGATGCTGGCAGAGATGGGACGCGAGCCGGTTCCGGAAGAATTGGCCAAACGTTTGTCAATGCCGGTGGAAAAAATCCGCAAGGTGCTTAAAATTGCCAAGGAGCCGGTTTCTTTGGAAGCTCCGGTCGGAGATGAAGAAGATTCTTCGCTGGGTGATTTTATTGCCGATGACAATGCTTTGCAGCCTTTGGATTCCGCAATCCATTCAAATCTGAAAGAAACCTGTACGCGGATTTTGTCTTCTCTGACACCGCGTGAAGAACGCGTGCTGCGGATGCGTTTTGGTATCGGTATGAATACCGATCATACTTTGGAAGAAGTCGGGCAGCAGTTTAACGTTACCCGCGAGCGTATTCGTCAGATTGAGGCCAAGGCGCTGCGGAAGCTGAAGCATCCGTCGCGTTCCCGCAAACTGCGGAGTTTCCTTGACCAATAGGACTTTTTGATTTCCGAAAAATCCGTACTTATCCCGTACGGATTTTTTTTGTTTGCCTTTGGGCGGGGAAAAGGTTATAGCTTAATCAGTTAACCTATTTATTAATTTCATTATTTATCAGTGCTATGAGGAACAAAAAATCAATGGCGGATATTACTATGGAATTATTGGGGGCCAGAGAACACGGACGCATTTATGTTGACAAGAACGGTATGTATCCGCTGTACCGGATTGCCGAAGTTCTTTTGAGCTCAAAGGAAAATCTCCGTTTTGTGCGGGTTTCCAGGCCGTGTGAGGAGGTTTTGTTGGAAAATGAGGCGACGGTTTTGAAAGCAGTTTAGCTGCCGGCGCGGTTTGATAAGGACACTCGGCCTGAAAGGGCTTGAGTGTTTTTATTTTTGAGGATAAGATTGTGGTTGTTGAAGGAGGAAAAAATGCCCGGACATTATAGTGACGAAGACAAAAAACTGATGATTGTTTCCCATAAGGCATTGAATAAGTCGCGTTTGCAAGAACTGATTGATTTTATCAAGGCGGCAGGGTTTGCAAAAATCGGGATTGCCAATTGTTTTTCGATGCAGAAATATGCTTTGCGCCTGAAAGAAATTTTGGAAGGGCAGGGGTTTGAGGTATATATGATAAACTGTAAGGAGAGCGGTTTGCAGGGGAGCGATATTTGCGACATGATGTCAGGCGCCTGCTGCGATCCGGTTTCACAGGCAGAGTATTTGAATGCTTTGCATTGTGATTTTAATATTAATGTCGGATTATGTCTGGGGCACGGATTGTTGTTTGCCAAGTATTCCAAAGCACCGGTAACGACTTTTGTGGTTAAGGATCCGGCAACCAAGCATAAATCGGTGGAGAATCTGTTGTGATTTTAGGTGTAATATAATAGATTTTCTGACGGAAATGTTTTTTGGGAGAGTATTTTTTTTGTTTGACAAAATTGTCAAAGTTAAGTAAGTTGTTAATATGATATTAAACTTAAGGTATTATTATAAAAATCAGATATTATGAACAAGATTAAAAATGTAGAAAATTATCTTAAAAATTTGTTGTTTTCCGGTGAAATAACCATTGAAGAATTAGAAAATTTAAGCGTAAGATTGAGGGACGAGCTAAAGCAACCCAAGAAAAAAAACGCTTCTTCTTTTTCTGAAGTGGAGGTTGGCTGGTATGCGTTTGCCGGCGGAAAGTTTTCGCCGGATTCAGATGCCTACCCGAACTGCCAGGGTGTGGTCGGCTGGGTTAATCCGGACAAGAATGCTCCAGAAGGGCAACGAGGGTTAATTATAACGCCTGATGAAGTCGAAATGATGTGGTCAGATAAGTATTACGAAACCAACATCAAAGATGAGTATGACGGGAAGGGTAATACCGAAAAGCTAATTGCTTATGGGAAAAAATGCAAAATAAACTTTCCGGCGGCGGAATGGTGTGCTGCTTATTGCAAGAATGGTGTTAGGCCGGGAGAAGGTTTTATGCCGGCCAAAGAACAGTTGAAACGGATTGTTGCTAACAGGATGATTGTTAATCCGGCTTTGCAAAAGATTAACGGGGTTGAGCTTAGCGGTTGGATTTGGTCTTCGTCCGAGTATGCCTACGACCGCGCGTGGGTTGTAGGCGCCCGTGGCGGCAATGTGTACGACGGCAGTAAGTACGCCGGCCTTTACGTTCGGTGTGTTCTTGCCTTTTAGGTAAACTTACAAAAAACTCTCTGCGTTTGCAGGGAGTTTTTTTGATTTGACTTATGTCTAATTTTCTGCTAAGCGTAACATATTCAAAGAATTATTAATAAATTAAAAACATATAGATATGGAATGTAAGATAGATTTAGTTCAGCTCATGTGCGAAGAAGGTTTGCCGTTGTATGTTTATGCGGACGGCACGGTGACACATAAGATGGTTCCGGGCAAGATAAAGATTGGCAAAATCTGGGGTTGTTTGGAGGGCGTTGAGCCGAAAGAGATGCTTCGCTGCAGGGAAGAGGCCTTTTCAAGGCCGTTTACGGAAGAACAAGCTGAAGCACAGGACAAAGAATATGGGACTGTTGAAGAAGATTCGGCAAAGAACGGTATAGATTTCAAGAAGAAGCGAATCGTAAAGGGACGGGTTGGAGGCGTATCTGCACAAATCGGTTATAATGTGGGCTGTATTACCGGAACGCTTTATCAGCTGTTAAGATTAAAGCAGAAAGAAGTGTCTAAAACTATGGGCATGAATATTACTAAGGCCTTAGAAGAGAGTTTAAACAAAGCGGAAGCGGAGTTGAAGCGGGTGGAAGATAAGTTTGCCAAGATTTAGATCTTTTGAAATGCAATTTTTGATTAAAGAAAACTCCAAAGTTTTTACTTTGGAGTTTTTTGTATATTTTGTCTGGACAAGCGGATTAATGTGTGCTAGGGTGCCAATTCTGAATCATATTATGAAGCTGATTATTAGATTTAATCCGAAGAGAATTCAATTTTTTATTAATCATATTAAATAATTTTTTTATGAAGAAGTTGTTTTTGACTGTTGCCTTGTGTATCGGGACGGCAGCGTGTGTTGGCGTTAAGGCTCAAGATGAAGTTGTAATGGCTGAAACCGAGCTGAAAAACGAAGTGATTGAAATGCCGGAGATTGGGGTTAAAATCGTTTGGGATGCCGGGAACGAAAAGCTTTTTATTCTGGGTTCCAACCGGGCTGATGTTCGAAGTCTTTCTCTTGACGGCGAGTGTTCCGTTGCAAAACCTGACACAGGGGTTCGGATTTTGTATGAAACGACATTTGGCGCGGCTATGCCTCTTTATGAACAGATGCGTCCCAAGCTTTCGGACGACGAATTTGAGGATATTTCTCAGGAGAAGTTGGAAAAAAGCTATGTCGGGGATGTAGTTTCTGATGCGGAAATAACTTTGTCTGCCCGAAAGAATGCAGATGGCACCTATTCTTGGATTATGGCCGGCGTATCGGTTTATTTCGGGGAAATCCTGCTCGATATTTATCGGCTGGACAAAGAGGGAGAGACTGTTTTCTTTTCTAAAGACTGGTTGCGTGCACGTTAAATGTTGAACTTAATAAATTATTAGTGTCATGAAAAAGTTTGTTTTTTCTATTATGATGAGCTGCCTGTTGGCAGGAGGTGTTGCTGCACAGGAGAATGTTGTACGGCAAAATGGTTCCGTTATGCCTTCCAAGGCAAAGAAAGTTCCGAGCCGTTTGGTAAGAGGCGTGGAAATTGATCCGCTGCTTTGGGTTCATCCGGAAGATAAGTTTTATCGGATTCCGGAATTAGGCATAGAGTTAATCTGGGACAGCAATCTGGAGATGCTCTATGTTTTGGAGCTTAACTACTATCCGGGAACGGAAATTTCCCTCACCGGGAAAAAGCTTCAACAGGAGATGTCGGTTATTCAGGTTTTGCAGGTATTTTTGTTCGGTGAAGACGGACGGACTGCCCTGTGTTTGGGACGGATTGTCGAAAGCGGGGAGGAATACTGGCTTGAAGTGGCCGTACGCGGTTCTGACATGAAGGTGCGTGTTTATGAAAATAAGTCTGATGACGTTATTTTTACCGAGAGCTTTTCCTCTGCTAGATAGTGCGGAATAAGGAAAACGGCGGGAGATTGAAACTCCTGTCGTTTTTTTATGACATTTATGACTTGACTTAGAGTAAACTCGAAATGTTATACTAAACAACAGGCATGGCAGTTATGGAGGCTATTATGGAAAGGCAGCAGATTTTTTATTATAAGTTTGGTTATCTTAATCTTTGGACGATTTTGAATATTGTATTGCTGATTGTTTTGCTTCATTGTCTGATTGTGTATCCATGTTTGATTTATTGGTGGCAGACGCAGGTATTGGCCGGTTTGTTTGCGGTTTCTTTTGCCGCCTGGTGTTATAAGCATTTGCTAAAGCACAGGATGGCGTTGGTGACCGACGAGAGCATCACGATTGACCATTGCCGCGCGCTGTATTGGAAAGATGTCGTATCTGCCGAAGAACGGTTGGTCAGATGTTGTTTTTTGCCGCGGAGAATTGTGGTTTTGATACCTAAGGAAGGCATTGATTATAAGTATAATTTTTTACAAAAGCATAATGGGGAGTTTACGCCTTTTTCCGTGCCGTTGTATGGTATTCTTTCCAAAGAAGACGAAGAGAAGATTGTTGAGGTTATTGCCGAAAAGACATTTTTGAAGCGTTTGTCCTGACGGGGCGTTATTTTTTTGCGAGCAGATAGCTCTTGTCAATCAGGCTGAATATTTCGTTAGCAGGAACAGATCCGTCCAGACGGAGCGTAATCCAATGTTGTTTGTTCATATGGTAGCCGGGAAAATATTTTTGATGGTCGACAATGGCTGCAATTTCTGCTGTAGACATTCGGAGGTCGATGATTTCAATGTTTTCTTCTCCTTCAAGGCCTATTTTGTTTCTTTTTACGGTTAGTACGGCGGCGTACCATTTTTTATTGTCCTGTCGGCGGACAATGGCATTGTCAGGAAATTTGGGCCAAAGAAACTCGAACTCGTTTTGATATTTTGTTCGGATATAAGCGATGACTTTATGCGTAACTGGACTTTTGAAAATCTGAGTATCAAAACAGCTGTCAGCGATTTTCTGAAATACGGCGGAGCATTCTGTTCGGACTTTGCCGATGAATGTGCCGGTTGCGTTGGTGTTCAGATACAAAACATACGGATCACCGGTGTCTGTATCGATGACTTCGCCGGATACGGCACCATTGAGTTCGACGGATATGTTTAACCGAAATTGCCCTTTTAAAATGTCTGCGGCGAAGGTATATCGGCCGTTTGCCGGACTGAAGCCGTAGGCACGGAGTTTGTCGAAGTTCGGGATTTTGTTTTTGAATATGTCTTTGAACATATTTTTCTTAATGCCGTTCATTTTATGCCTTGTAACAATAAAAATGTTTTTTTATTATAACTTATTGAGCTTTAAGAAAAAGTAAAACAGCTTCCGGTAAAAAATATGTGAAAATTATCTTTAGGAGGAGTAATGGGGTACTGCGGATGGAATTCAGCTTCCGAAATTGACCGGCATTATCATGATACGGAATGGGGTATTCCTGTTCATGATGATCAAAAGCAGTTTGAATATTTGATGATGGAAGTTATGCAATGTGGTTTAAGTTGGGAATTGATGCTGCGCAAAAGAGAAGTGTTTCGGAAATGCTTTGATAATTTTGACTATGACAAAGTTGCAACATTTAATGATGAAGATGTTGAACGTATAATGAACACGGAAAATATGATTCGTTCCGAGCGCAAAATCAGAGCGATTATCAACAATGCACGCTGTTTCCAAAAAATCCGCAGCGCATACGGCAGCTTTTCGAATTATTTATGGGCATATTCCGACAATAAGACCATTGTTTATTCCAGTCATCGCAACGGGTGTATTCCTGCGAGCAATGGTTTGTCTGAAGAAATTAGCAAGGATCTGAAAAGCAAAGGATTTAAATATCTTGGAGCCATAACCGTGTATTCTCATCTTCAGGCAAGCGGTATCATTAACGATCATGATGTTGATTGCCCAAGGCACAAGGAAATAATTGATAATTTTCCGACCATAACAAAGACTACAGACGATTAACGTTTCTGTTTCTTAAAAGGATTTGATGTTATCAACAGTGGGGGGGTAAAATAAAAGCAGCTCCCATCACGGGAGCTGCTTACTATGGTGGGCCCAGATGGACTCGAACCAACGACCAGACCGTTATGAGCGGCCTGCTCTAACCAACTGAGCTATGGGCCCGGAGTATAAACGTAAACTTAATTATTAAAGTTTCGTTTGGGGCTTTATAATAATAAGAGCAGGGCCTGAGTCGCTTCGTAAAATTCGGTCAAAGACCTCATTAACTGCGCTCCTGTCGTTCGCTCGTAACGTCCGTTTCGTTCGCTGTCACTCACTTACAGACTAACTACGCATCACCTGTCATCAAAAAACATCAAAGCGTTGATGTTTTGTTCCTCCAGCTAACCAACGAGCTATGGGCCCGGAGTAATTCCAGTTTGTGAAAACTGCATATTTCAGAAAATATGCTAAACCTTGATGATAGTCAAGAAATTTTTTTTGTATTGTAATTGTCTGATTCTGCGTATAAAATTAAAAAAGTTATAAAATTATTGAACTTTCTGTTCTAAAATTACGTTTTATCAGGTGTAAGGAGAGCAAAGATGGATGATGATATTTCCAAGTTGTTAAAGGAGGCAAAGCCGCTTTATTTTGCACGCAAGCGTCGCAACCGTAATCTGAAATCTGTAGCGGCGATGTTGCTTTGCGTACTGGCTTTGCAAATGTTTTATCCGAAATCTGACGTTGTGTATGATTATTATACGTTGGAGAATGAGATTTATCTGACGGAAAACGGTTCGGTGATTGAGGATATGGGATTACCGACAGATGAATACGGTTTGCTGAAAGTTGTTTAGATGAAACAGATTATTTTGGAAAACCGCAATCGGATACGGGCGATTATCAGAAAGCTAACCGGCTCTGACAACGAGGATATTGAACAGGAAGTTTATATAAAAACCTGGCAGAATATGAATAAATATCATGAGGAAGGGAAATTCCGGCAGTGGATAAATGCCGTGACGGTTAATTTATGCCGCGATTATTTCCGTTCTCGCGGGCACCGGCAAGATGCAGTACAGATTCATGACGAGGAGGTACTGGAAGGCATCAGCTCGACAGCGCGCGGTCAGGAAGAAATTCTCGACAGCAAAGCCCGTCAGAAGATGATTCTGAAAGCCGTTGACGATTTGCCGGCAAAACTGCGTAAAATCGTAATTTTGTTCGAGTTTGAAGAATTCAGTTACGAGCAGATTGCCAAGAAAACCGGTTTGCCGCAGGGGACAGTCAAATCAAGGCTGTTTAATGCCCGCAAAATTTTGAGTGAAAAATTAAAACCATTAAAGGAGAATACAGATGAATAAGAAATATTTGATGATGTTTACTGCCGCGGCATTGGTGATGTCGAGTTTTTCGGTTTCGGCAGAAGAAAAGAAAGAGCTTCCGCCTTTTGACGGCGCCCCTCATCATATGCGTATGGATCATGATGGGAAAAAAATGCCGCCAAATCCCAAAAAAATGGACGAACGGCTGGCCGATGATTTGGGGCTGAGCGAAATTCAGCGTGTGCAGGCCAAGCAGATTCATGAAAAAGGGCGCAAACAAGTTCGGCCTTTGATGGAGCAGATGCGGGATATTCGTGAGAAAATGGATGAGCTGCGTGAAGAAAACATGAAAGAGTTTGAAAAGATTTTAACACCGGAACAGCGGGAAAAATTTGCAAAGATTAAGGAACAGATGCGTCCGAAGCATCGCGGTCCCGGTTCTCGTCACGGCGGTTCCCGTCCGGATTGGGAAACGCAGCCCAAAAAATAGCGGGAAGATTTTGAAATTTTATATATTGACTGAAACCTGCGGCACATGTTAAACCTGTGCCGTAGTTCTTTTAGACAGGGAAATTTGAAACCTTATGCCGGGAAAATTGCTTTTATTGTCATGCTGTGCGCCGTGTTCTTGTGCCGTGATTGAACGGCTGGCTCAGGAGAAACGTGATTTTGCAGTTGTGTTTTATAATCCGAATATCCGTCCGGAAGCGGAATATCGCAAGCGTTGTGATGAAAATAAGCGGGTTTGCGATTTTTACGGTGTAGAATTCATCGAACTTGAATATGACAACCGGCGCTGGGTTGAGTTGACCACGGGGCTGGAAGATGAGCCTGAACGAGGCCGCCGGTGTTCAATCTGCTTTTATATGCGTTTGAAACGGGTAATGGCTTATGCCCGGGAGCATGGTTTTTCGGAAGTTGCATCGGTTTTGGGTGTTTCCCGGTATAAAGATTTGAATCAGGTCAATGAGGCGGCTGCCCGGGCGGCGGCGGAAAGCGGCGCACGGGATGTGCATATTGAAGGCCGAAAAGGCGGAATGCAGGAGCGCCGTTCGGAGCTTATCAGGGAATTGGCTCTGTATTCGCAGCGTTATTGCGGCTGCAAACCGGTAAAAGAGTTTAAAGAAAAGGAAGTGTAAAAATGCTGCATCCATGGCATGGCGTAGACAAAGGGGCTGAGGCTCCGGATATAGTGACGGCGCTGATTGAAGTGCCGAAAGGTTCAAATACCAAGTATGAGCTTGACAAGCTCAGCGGGTTGCTCAAAGTTGACCGTATTCTTTACAGCGCGGTTCACTATCCGGCCAATTACGGCTTTATTCCGCAAAGTTACTGTGATGACAACGATCCGCTGGATATTCTGGTTTTGGGGCAGGAGCCGATATTGCCGCTTTCAATAGTGCGGGCCAAGCCGATCGGGGTGATGAAAATGATTGATCAGGGGGAGAGTGATGACAAGATTATTGCCGTGCATGTTGATGATCCGGAATATTGCGATTACAATTCCATTGACGAGCTCCCACAGCATACGCTTAAAACTCTGAAGCGCTTTTTTGAAGACTATAAAGTGCTTGAAAACAAAGAAGTCAAAATTGATTGTTTTTTGGGCGTTGCCGAAGCGAAAAAGGCGATTGCCGATGCCTTTGACCTTTATCAGAACTGTAAAGAGACGCTGCCGGGTTGGGAATAAGCCTTATCATTTTTCTTGAATAATTTTTGAGGATGTTTTAGATTAAAAATACTGTTTTTAACAAGGAGAATAAGATGAAAAAAATCGTTTTATCGATGATGATGGCTTCTTTTCTGGCCGCTTGCGCAACTGATCCGTATACGGGCGAAAGCAAGGTTTCAAAGACTGCGTGGGGAACAGGAATCGGCGCTGCCGCCGGAGCCGGCGTCGGTGCTTTGATCGGCGGCAAAAAGGGCGCTTTGATTGGTGCAGGCGTTGGTGCGGTCGGCGGAGCGGCGACCGGCGGTTATATGGATATTCAGGCTCGCAAACTGCGGCAGGAACTGCTGAATACCGGCGTGCAGGTTGCCCAGCAGGGAGACCAGATTTATTTGATTATGCCGGGAAATATTACTTTCGGAACCAATGACGCGACTATTCAGAGCGGTTTTAAGCCGGTTTTGAATTCGGTTGCCAAAGTGATTAAGGAATATAATAAAACGATGGTTCAGGTTAACGGCTATACTGACAGCACCGGTTCAAATGCTACCAATA